>JAABRC010000199.1 GCA_011391115.1 Candidatus Egaibacter danicus
AAGAACCAAAAGATGAAATCACCTCATGCAAATGCCTGATCAGCCCATTCTGAGAGATATTGTTCTGGTGGGCGGCGGTCACAGCCACGTGGGGGTGCTGAAGAGTTTTGGCATGGAGCCCATTGCCGGCGTGCGTCTCACGCTTGTCTGCACCGACGTGCACACACCGTATTCGGGCATGCTGCCGGGCTATGTGGCCGGTCACTACGAATATGATGATGTCCACATTGATCTGAGCCGCCTGGCTGTGTTCGCCGGTGCCCGCCTGTACCGTGACGAAGTCATTGGACTGGACCGGATCAACAACAAGGTGCTGTGCCGCAACCGCCCGCCGGTACCTTATGACGTGTTGTCCATCAACATCGGCTCAACGCCGCGGCTGGCGGACGTGGCCGGCGCAGCGGAGCACGTGGTGGCGGTCAAGCCGATCCGGCGCTTCAACGATCGCTGGCTGGCGCTGCTGGATCGCGTGCAGCAGCATCCGGGTAAAACCACCATCGCCGTGGTGGGCGCGGGCGCGGGCGGAGTTGAGTTGCTGCTGGCGATGCAGTACCGCCTGCGCAACGAACTGCGCGCGCTTGGGCGTAACCCGGATGAGCTGGTGTTCCATCTGTTCACCGACACAAAGGACATTCTCCCAACCCACAATCCCGGTGTGCAGCGACTTTTTGACCGCGTGTTGAATGACCGGAAGGTTGTCGTGCATCGCCTGGCAGCAGTCAATCAGGTGATGGCGGGCCGCCTGCAAACCGTATCGGGCGAGGTGATTGACGCGGATGAGGTCGTCTGGGTGACCCGCGCAGGAGGTGCTGCGTGGCTGCAGGACACAGGTCTTGCGCTGGACGCAGACGGGTTCATCCAGGTCTCGGACACCCTTCAGACGGTGACGGATCCCAATATCTTTGCGGCGGGTGACGTGGCCAGCATGGTGAACTTCTCGCTGGAGAAAGCAGGCGTTTTTGCAGTGCGCCAGGGCCCGCCACTGACCGCGAACCTGCGCCGCGTCGTACAAGGGGCGGCGCTGGCGTCCTATCACCCGCAACGTTCCTGGCTGGCGCTCATCAGCACGGGTGACCAGCACGCCGTGGCATCGCGCGGCTGGCTGGGCTTCGCAGGAGACTGGGTGTGGATCTGGAAAGACTGGATTGACCGGCGCTTCATGCTCAGGTTTCAGGACTTGCCGTCGATGAATGCGGGTGGTACGTCTGCACCGCCCCCGATGCAGGATGCGGTGAAGCTTAGTCAGGATGAATCGCTGCAAGCCGTGTCGGCCATTGCCATGCGTTGCGGCGGCTGCGGAGCGAAGGTGGGGGCGACGGTGCTATCCCGTGCGCTGGGCAACCTGCACCCGGTGGACCGTGATGATGTGGTGATTGGCCTGAAAGACCCGGATGACGCCGCCGTGGTGCGTGTACCCCCTGGCAAGGCTATGGTGCATTCGGTGGACTTCTTCCGCTCGTTCATTGACGACCCCTATGTTTTTGGCAAGGTGGCCGCCAACCATGCGTTGGGCGACATCTGGGCCATGGGCGCCGAGGCGCAGTCGGCCACGGCCATTGCCACCGTGCCGCCAGGTCTGGAGTCCAAGGTGGAAGACGTGCTGTTCCAGATGATGTCGGGTGCGCTGGAGGTTCTGAACGAGGCCAATTGCGCACTGGTGGGTGGGCACACGGGCGAAGGCCGGGAACTGGCGCTGGGCTTCGCCGTGAACGGCCTGATTGACGACAACTCCGCCATGATTTTGCGCAAAAACGGCATGCAGCCGGGCGACGTGTTGATTCTGACCAAGCCCATTGGCACCGGTGCCTTGTTTGCCGCCCACGCCCGCCTGGCCGCAAAAGGCCGCTGGATTGATGCCGCGCTGCAATCCATGGTCGTCTCGAACCGCCTGGGTGCGAAGTGTCTCAGCGAATATGGCGCAACCGCCTGCACCGATTTGACGGGCTTCGGCCTGCTGGGCCACCTGCTGGAAATGACCCGCCCGTCCGGGGTGGACGCGGAATTGAGTCTTTCCGCGTTGCCGTTGCTGGAAGGTGTAGTGGAATGCGTGGCAGCTGGCATCGTCAGTTCACTGCAAAGTGCCAATGTGCGGCTGCGTCGCGCGCTGCGCAATCAGGAAGCAATGGTCACACACCCGCGTTATCCGCTGATCTTTGATCCGCAAACTGCGGGTGGCTTGCTGGCGAGTGTTCCGGTTGATCAGGCGGATGCCTGCGTGGCGGCCTTGCGAAAACTGGGTTATGCCAGCACTACTGCGATTGGCCGCGTTCTCGCGCACAGTGATGCCGTTGAGCCCATCATGCTCATCGCATGAGAGGAGGGGCTAACCCGCAACAGAAACCTGCGCCAGCCCAGCGTCCACGATCAGGTTTTGACCGGTGATTCCATCGCTGTCATCGCTGGCCAGAAACAGGGTCGGCCGGGCAACATGAACGGACTCCAGGCGAAATTTCAGGCATTGCAAATCAATGAATTTCTGATCTTCTTCCGGGTTACGCCACAGCGTCGTTTGCCGCTCCGTGACGATGGCGCCGGGCACCAGTGCATTGACACGGATACCGGCATCGCCCAGCTCGCGGGCAAGCGTTCTGGTCATGCCGGAGATGGCCGCTTTGCTGGTGGTGTAGCCTACCAGGTTAGGCCGGCCACGCATCCAGCTGATGCTTCCCATGTTGATGATGCTGCCACGCAGCCCGGCCGCCTTGAGTTGGCGCGCGACTGACTGGGCGGCAAAAACCTGGTGGCGCAAATTGATGTTCAGACAGTTGTCCCAGTATTCAGGCGTCAGTTCATCCAGTGAATGGCGATCATCCCGGCCTGCGTTGTTCACCAGCACCTGAATGGGGCCAAGCTTTTGCCCTACGCGCTCAAGCAGGGCCTGTAGTGCTGCAATATCCCGCACATCGCATGCTTCGTAGAAGGGTTCGCCCAGACCGGCTTGCGCCAGTTCAGCTACCAGTGCGTCGCCACCACCAGCTTTGGTGCCACAAAAAGCTACCCGACTGCCCTGTGCCCCGAACGCCCGTACCAGTTCAGCACCGATACCGGATGAGCCACCCGAAATGAAGACAGTTTTACCTTTGAGTGAAGGGTAGGCAGCGTAGGAGCCAGATGTCATGTTGATCATGATTACCAACCCGAAGGCAACACATCACGCAGGGCGACGACGCTGTGGGTGTCGATACTGCGGTGTGCTGCGATACCGGTGGCTACCGCGCGAAGGCCTTCTTCGAGCGTGACTTCAGCCGGCAGTCCATTGCGAATGGCATGTGCAAATTTCTGATGTTCCACGTAGGAGGCACCAAAATGATTTCCGGTGTATTTGATGCTCGTGTCCCAGATGCGGCGCACCGAGACGCCTTTGCCGCTGCTGGTGGCTTGGCCCCATACCTGGCGTGTTCCCCAGTCTTCCCGGCGCCCGTAGCGCAGTGTCAAAGAGGGCAGCAAGGATTCGAGTTTTCCTTCGTCTCCAACGATAACGATCTGTTCACTGTCCACCGAATTTTCGGCAAACATGCACAAGTCCAGCATGGCTCGGGCACCACTTGGATATTCCACAATCACGTAGGCGCTATCCAGAATGTCGGGCGTACGTCCTGCATAACTTTCGTTCAAGTGGTTGACCCGCTGTGCTCCGGAGGCATACACGGACACAGGCTTCTCTTGCAGTACCAGGTCCATAAGGTTAAAGTAGTGGCAACACTTTTCAACCAGAGTCCCACCGGTGTTGGCACTGAATCGGTTCCAGTCATCCACTTTGGGATAAAACGGTTCCCGGTGTTCGCGAATGGCCACTTGATGTACCCGGCCGACGGCCCCGGCATGCGCCATGCGCAGCATCTCCGCAACGGGTGGCATGTAGCGATATTCTTGCGCGACCCACACAATGGCCTGGCGGCCCGCGGCTAAATTCACCAATTCCAGGCAGTCTTCAACCCGGGTACACAGTGGTTTTTCAATCAGGATGTGCGCTTGTGTCTGGAGTGCGTCTCGCAGTATCTCTATGTGGGTGTAATTCGGTGTCGAAATGACCAATGCATCAAACAGATTGCTTGCCAGCAATTCCCGATAATCATCAAAGACCTGCGGCTGCTGGTCAAGCAACGCCAGCGCCAAGTCGCGGCTATGGGCATGCGGGTCAGCAATGGCGGTGACGACGGTCCCGTCAAGCGCCTTGATGTTTTCGATGTGTTCACGGCCCATGCTGCCGCAGCCGATGATGCCGTACCGGATTCTCTTGTTCATTGATTTCAACTTCAAACAGTCTTTCAACCCTTTAGACCACCCTGTGTCAGCCCACCGACGACGCGTTCCTGGAAGATGGCGATGAGCACAGCAATGGGAACAATTGCGACGATCAAGGCTGCACTGATGATGGGCCATGGGAAAGAGAACTCGCCCTGGTAAAGGGTGATGCCAACGGGCAGCGTGCGCATGGATGCGCTGGAATTGAGCGACAGGGCCAGCAGGAACTCATCCCATGAGTTCACAAAAGCCAGAATG
>JAABRC010000200.1 GCA_011391115.1 Candidatus Egaibacter danicus
CCTTGATGATGATGGGAGCCAGTCTGGCCGCCTCGGCAGCCGAGCCTGTCGTTCCACAAGCTGTCATCGACGCCTTTTCACGGGCGAACGCCGCAGTCGTAGGTGTGCGGGTCAGTGCCACTGAGGGCTCACGGTCTGCCGAGACACTGGGCAAACAGCGCATCGGCTCCGGCGTGGTGATTGGGCCGGACGGCCTGATCCTGACCATCGGCTACCTGATGCTGGAAGCCCAATCCATCCAGATCACCACGCAGGACAACAAAACGCTGCCCGCCAAAGCCGTGGCCTATGACCTGGCCACCGGTTTTGGACTGATCCAGCCCCTGCTGCCGCTGGGCAACGTTCAGCCCATCCCCCTGGGCAGCCTGGGTGACCTGCAGACCGGCGATGCGTTGATGACGGCCACAGGCGCACAGCCCGATGGCGAAGACGGTGATGTAAACATGATCCAGCTGGTCAGCAAACGCGCGTTTTCGGGGTATTGGGAATACCACATCGACACCGCGCTGTTCACCAGTCCGCCCATTGCCAATCACTCGGGCGCGCCGCTGTTCAATCAGCGCGGTGAGCTGATGGGCATTGGCAGCCTGCTGGTGGCCGATGCTCTGGGTGGCGGCCGTCGCCTGCCGGGCAACATGTTTGTGCCGGTGGACCTGCTCAAACCGATTCTGGGCGAACTACGGCAAACCGGCAGCAGCCGCTTGAGCCACCGCCCGTGGGTAGGACTTACCTCCGCCGAGCAGAGCGGGCGGGTGCAGATTGTGCGCGTCAGCAAGGAAAGCCCGGCGCAGTTCGCCGGTCTGGAACCGGGCGATGTGGTACTGGCCGTGGACGGTGCCAAAGTCGCCACGCTGGAGGCGTTTTACAAAAAGCTGTGGGACCGTGCCCAGCCCGATGCGGACGTGACACTCACGGTGCTGCAGGGTGCGGACATTAAAACCGTGGTGCTCAAACCCGTGGACCGGATGATGACGCTGAGCAAGCCCGAAGGGGTTTGAAAAGGCTTGAAACGGCCAAAATTAGGCATCAAATCGGACCTCAGCCCTTGTCGGATATGCGTGAGTAGCTATTATTTATGTAGCAAACCCGTTGCCACGGTCGGGTAGCGCAAAACCAGTTTGAGTTCGCGTTTCATCCGCGTGTTGTCCATGCGGCGGGATTCGCTCATGAAGCTCAGCAGCATTGGTGACAACAGGGTTTTCGCCTCGCTGCGCGTCACACGCGGCGGCCGCTCCAGACCGTACAAATCGGCCGCCAGATCAAAATAGTCGCCCATCTTGAGCTGCGTGTCGTCGTTGACGTTGTAAATGCGTTGCGGCAGGCCCCGCCACAGCGCGGCCACACAAGCCCGCGCCAGATCGTCGGCATGGATGTGGTTGGTGTACACGTCATCCGCCACCTGCAGCACCGGCGTGCGTTTGAGCAGCCGGGCCTGTGGCGTGCCGCCTTCGCGGTCAGGTGCGTAGATACCCGGGATGCGCAGTACAGCGCTTCGCACACCCGTTACCCGGCCATGCCAGCGCACCGTGGATTCTGCATCAATCCGGCGACCGGCCCTCGTCGTTGTTGCGCGAGCAGCTCTTGTTTCGATAGCAATATCGCCTTGACAGTCACCGTACACACCGCTGGTGGAACCGTAAACCAGCGAGTGCGGTGCGCGGCGCAGTCGCAAGGCCGCCGCCAGCGCGCGTGTTCGTGGATCGCCCTCGCCTTCACCGGGTGGTGGCGCCAGATGGATCACCCGGGTAGCCAGCCCGGCCAGGCGGCGAAGCGAAGTTGGCACGTCCAGATTGCCGATGAGCGGGATGATGCCCCGCGAGCGCAATTCATCGACGCGGCTGGAAGACGATGTGAGCGCCATCAGCCCCACCCGCTCCCGCAGAACTGCAGCCACGCGCAGGCCCACATCGCCGCAACCCACAATCAACACCCGTTCCCTGCGAAAACGGGCTGGCAGCGCGCCAAGGGGGCTTTGGTTTGAAGGCAAAATCAGGGGCTACGCAAAAACAGAATGCCCCAAGGATACCGAAAAGGACCGCGACAAGATGACTTTCCAGATCACCATCCAGCCCAGCGGACGAACTTATGCAGCCGAGCCGGACGAAGCCATGCTGGCCGCGGGCATCCGCCAGGGCATTGGTCTGCCCTATGGTTGCAAGGATGGTGCCTGCGGCTCCTGCAAGTGCAAAAAGCTCGAAGGCACCGTGGTGCACGGCCCGCATCAGCTCAAGGCGTTAAGTGTGGAGGAGGAAGCCAACGGGTATGTGCTCACCTGCTGCGGTGTGGCGAACAGCGATGTGGTGCTGGAATCCCGTCAGGTTACTGAGGCAGGTGCCTTCCCCATCAAGAAGATGCCATCGCGCGTGATCTCGCTGGAGAAGAAATCCCATGACGTGGTGCTGATCAAACTGCAACTGCCTGCCAATGACACCTTCACGTATCACGCGGGTCAATACATCGAATTTTTGCTGCGTGACGGCTCGCGCCGCAGCTACTCCATGGCCAATGCGCCCCACCTGGCGGCGGCCAAACCACCCGGCCAGTTGCCGGACGGATCACCCTCCCCAGCCGCTGGCCCCATGCTGGAGCTGCACATCCGCCACATGCCCGGTGGCAAGTTCACCGACCACGTTTTTGGCGTGATGAAAGAGAAAGAGATTCAGCGTATCGAAGGCCCCTACGGCAGCTTCTTCCTGCGTGAAGACTCTGAAAAACCCATGGTGTTGCTGGCTTCGGGCACAGGCTTTGCACCGATCAAGGCACTGATTGAGCACATGCAGTTCAAGGGCATCACCCGTCCCGCCACGCTGTTCTGGGGTGGCCGCCGACCTGAGGATTTGTACCTGGACGACTGGGTGAAAGCCAAACTGGCCGAGATGCCCAACCTGAGCTATGTGCCGGTCATCTCCAACGCCACACCGGAGGACGCCTGGACCGGACGCACCGGTTTTGTCCACCGCGCGGTGCTGGAAGACTTTCCCGATCTGTCGGGTTATCAGGTGTATGCCTGCGGCGCACCCATCGTGGTGGACTCAGCCCGTGCAGACTACAGCCATCTGGCCGGCTTGCCGGAAGAAGAGTTCTACGCGGACTCCTTCATCACCGAGGCAGACAAAGCCAAGGCCTGACTGCCTCAAGTCGTGCCTCAGGCCGGCTTTTTGCCGTCCTTCAAGCCGTCGTGGTTCAGGTCATGCTGGCGGTCGTGCTTCTGGCGGAAGATTTTCTTGCTGGATACCGTCTCGCGATGCAGCAGACGGGCGCGTTCCTTTTTGGTCACCGAGCCATCGGCTTTCATGCGCGCTTCAGCGGCATCATTTTTGGCCTGTCCGGCTTCCAGCCGGGCTACTTCGGCCGGCGTGAGGGCGCCTGAGGCGGTGCCCTGGTCAATGCGCTTTTCCTGATTGGCCTGACGCTGGTCGACACGTGGCGTAGCCGTCGGATCCTTGGGTACGATCACGGTGGTCTGGGCAAAGGCCGCGCCACTCAGGGCAAGGGCTGCAGTCGCAATCAGTGTCTGGATCTTCATGATGGTGTCCTGTTCTTGGTTGACATGGAAATATTTCCATGCTGAGTCAACGCCTGTGCGCGCTGGCCTGAACGACATACGCCGTGCAAAGATCTGTAACGCGCTGTAAACCATCGCGCAACAGAATGGTCCGGCTTGGGCACAATGGGGGGATGAAACGCAAAACCCTTCTCCATTGGGCCGCAGCCACGGCGGCCATCACGCTGCAGCTTGCTCCCATTCAGGCATTGGCGCAGACCCCAGCCAAACCGATCCGCATCATCGTGCCTTACGCACCTGGTGGTCCGATTGATGTGACCGCGCGCTTGCTGGCAGAGCGCGTCAAGGACACATTGGGTACGGTGATCATCGAAAACCGGCCCGGTGGCGGTGGCAATATCGGCGTGGACGCAATTGCCAAGGCAGCGCCCGACGGCCTGACCATCGGCATTGCAGCGCTGGCCACCCACGCCATCAACCCCTGGTTGTACAGCAAGATGCCATTCAATGTGGCCACCGACTTCGCGCCCATCACGCAGATGGTGCGTGTGCCCAATGTGCTGGTGATCAATGCCGACACCGCGCAAAAACTGCAGATCAACACGCTGGCCGATCTGGTCCGTTACGCCAAAGCCAACCCCGGCAAGCTCAACTACGGCTCGGGCGGCAACGGCAGTGGCGGCCACCTCGCAGGGGAAATGTTCAAGGCGCAGGCGGGCATTTTTGCGGTGCACATTCCGTACAACGGTGGGAACCCGGCGCAACTGGGTTTGCTGTCGGGTCAGGTGGACTTCAACTTCGACAATCTGGCTACTGCGTCGGCCAACATCAAGTCCGGCAAACTCAAGGCGCTGGCTGTGACCACGGCCAAGCGCAGTGCGGCGCTGCCTGACGTGCCTGCCGTCAGCGAAACACTGCCGGGCTTCGAGGTGGATACCTGGTGGGGTCTGGTGGCTCCTGCGGCCACGCCGAAGGA
>JAABRC010000002.1 GCA_011391115.1 Candidatus Egaibacter danicus
GAGGGCGGTTTTTCCTGCAAGTCTCATGGTGTCTCCAAAGTGTGGGTCAGGTGTTGTTTGTCGAATTCGCCGGATTATAATTGGTCAGACCACTTGGCCAATTACGACGCCGTACACGACGAATGCACGGCCAAAACGCACACCCGTTCAACATGCCTTTGCAAGCCATCGAACCCCAGCGCCTCTACCGGCAAATAGCCGAGCAGCTGCGCGCGGGAATCGTGTCTGGCGAGTATGCCGTGGGTGCGCGATTGCCGGCAGAGCGCGATCTGGCAAAGCAACTGGGTGTTAGCCGACCTTCTGTGCGGGAGGCGCTGATTGCGCTGGAGGTGGAGGGCTGGGTTGAGGTGCGCACCGGCTCGGGGGTGTATGTGTTGGACCGCTCGGCAAGTGCAGGTGCTGTGACGGAATTGCAAGCGCCCAACGAATGGGGCCCACTGGAGTTGATTCGCGCCCGTCGCGTGGTGGAGGGGGAAATTGCCTCCATGGCGGCGAAGCAGGCCAGGCGAAAAGATATCGATGCCATGACCGTTGCACTGGAAAGCATGAAGGCGGACGCGGCCAAAGGCGTCTTGCCGCTGGATGGTGACCGCGCTTTTCATACCGCCATCGTGCAGGCCGGTGGCAATGGTGTGCTGATTGAGACTGTGCAGCATTTCTGGGATGCGCGCCGGGGCCCCATGTTTGAGCGCATGGTGGGCCACTTTGAAACCGTTGCCTCCTGGCGTGCTGCCATCGCCGAGCACCAGATCATTCTTGATGCCATTCGCGAGCACGACGCCCCGGCAGCCCGGGCGGCCATGCACAAACACATGGACAAGTCCCATACCCGATTCAGCGTGAGCTGGCGCCGGACCAAACAATCCTGAGAACCGAGAACCGGAACATGACACCCTTTATTCGCCTACATCCCGCAGACGACGTGCTGATTGCCCGCGCCCAACTCATCGGCGGCGCCATGGTCGAGAACATCACTGTCAAAGGCATGATTCCGCCGGGCCACAAAATTGCGACCCGGGCCATTGCCAAGGGAGAGCCCGTGCGCCGCTACAACCAGATCATCGGGTTTGCCAGCAAGCCAATTGCAGCAGGCGAACACGTGCACACGCACAACCTGGACATGGGCCCGGACAAGGGTGACTTCAGCCGCGACTACGCGTTCGGTGCCGACGTCAAACCCGAGCCGGCGAAACGCGAGGCGACGTTCATGGGCATCAAGCGTGCGGATGGTCGTGTGGCCACGCGCAACTACATCGGCATTTTGACCAGTGTGAACTGCTCGGCCACCGCTGCGCGCGCCATTGCCGACCACTTCTCGCGTACCAACAATCCGGCGGCGCTAGCCAATTACCCAAACGTGGATGGCGTGGTGGCGCTGACGCACGGTACGGGTTGCGGCATGGACAACGAAGGCCTGGGTATCCAGATTCTGCAGCGTACCTTGAAGGGTTATGCCACCCATGCCAACTTCTGGGGTGCACTGGTGGTGGGTTTGGGCTGCGAAGCCACGCAGCTCAACGCCTGGCTGGCACAAGGCAGCCTGACCGAGGGCGACAACCTGCGTGTTTTCAATATCCAGGACACCGGTGGCACGACCAAAACCGTTGCCAAAGGCATCGAATTGGTAAAGGCCATGTTGCCCAAAGCCAATCAGGTTCGCCGTGAACCCTGCAGCGCAGCGCACATCACCATTGGTTTGCAGTGCGGTGGCTCAGACGGCTATTCGGGTATCAGCGCCAACCCGGCATTGGGTGCCGCGGTCGATTTGCTGGTGGCGCATGGCGGAACGGCCATTCTGAGCGAGACTCCGGAAATTTACGGTGCCGAGCATTTGCTGACGCGCCGCGCCGTCAGGCGCGAAGTGGGTGAAAAACTGGTGACGCGCATCAAATGGTGGGAACACTACACCCAGGTGAATGATGGCGAGATGAACAACAACCCGTCACCCGGCAATAAGGCGGGAGGCTTGACCACCATTCTGGAAAAATCACTGGGTGCAGTGGCCAAAGGTGGCACGAGCAATCTGGAGGCGGTTTATGAATACGCCGAGCCGGTGGATGCGCATGGTTTTGTATTCATGGACACGCCGGGTTACGACCCCGTGAGTGCGACTGGCCAGGTGGCAGGTGGTGCCAATCTGATTTGTTTCACTACCGGCCGTGGATCGGCCTATGGTTGCGCACCATCACCGTCGCTCAAGTTGTCTACCAACTCAGCCCTGTGGCGCAAGCAGGAAGATGACATGGACATCAACTGCGGCGAGGTCATCGACGGCACGGCGTCAGTTGCCGAAATGGGGCAGCGCATTTTCGAACTGGTTTTGGCCACGGCTTCTGGTGCCCCCAGCAAGAGCGAACTGCATGGTTACGGACAAAACGAATTCGTGCCGTGGCAGGTTGGCGCGGTCATGTAGCTTTCAACGCCTTCAAAACGCCTGTTTTATATGTCAAAACACATCTTAGCTCCCGTATTACATGCGCAAGTAGCTACTGTATTGATAGCATGTGGCAGTTCAGACATTGAGGCCAATACGGTTGCCGGCAACCTGGTACTGGCCAACTTGAGTGGTCACGACTCACATGGTGTGGGCATGTTGCCGCGTTACGTGGACGCCGTGCTGGAAGGTGGTCTCACGCCCAATACGCATGTGGGCGTGCAGCTGGACATGGGTACGCTGCTCACGCTGGACGGCCGCCGGGGTTATGGCCAAGTGATTGGTCAGGAAGCCATGAAACTGGGCATTGCACGTGCCAAACAACATGGCAGTTGCATCATGACGCTGGCCAACTCGCACCACCTGGGGCGCATCGGACACTGGGCGGAGATGGCGGTGGAGCAGGGGCTCGTGTCGCTGCATTTTGTCAACGTGAAATCACGCCCGGTGGTAGCACCTTGGGGTGGCGGTGATGGTCGCTTTGGCACCAACCCCTGCTGCATTGGCATACCGTTGAGTGGTCGCGCGCCTTTCATTCTGGACTTTGCCACCAGCCGTGTGGCGCAGGGCAAGATGCGTGTGGCGCACAACGAAGGGCACGCGGTGGCGCCGGGCCTGTTGATTGACGAGCAGGGCAGGCCCACCACCAACCCCGGCGTGGTGGTGGTGCCGCAAAGCAATGGACTCTTTGGCGCCTTGCTCACGTTTGGCGAGCACAAGGGTTACGGCATGGCCGTGGCTTGTGAATTGCTGGGCGGCGCGTTATCAGGCGGTGGCACCTGGCACCGGCCAGCGGACACGCAGCGTGCCGTGCTCAACAGCATGTTGACGATACTGATCGATCCCGCGAAGCTGGGAACCCAGCGCAGTTTCGACGAAGAGGCGCTGGCGTTTGTCGATTGGCTGGGTCAGGGGCCGGTGGCCACGGGGTTTGATTCGGTGCAAATCGCCGGAGAGCCTGAGCGCAAGGCTCGCATCGAACGGGAGGTTCAGGGCATCACGATTGACGACATCACCTGGTCGGAAATGACTGCGGCAGCGGCGCGGTTCGGCGTGAAGCTGGAGAGTTGACGCGCAGCCTTGGCGTCGGACTTAGCCTCGAACAAACAGGGTTTGTAGTGGGTCGCTACCCAGCTGGCGGCTCCAGTGGCCGTGAATCGCCGGGTCAAAAGTAGCCCCAACCGGCAACAAGTCGGCCGAGTAAAAGTGTTCGCCCGGTTTGAATATGCGGGACACCCCGCCCTGCAGACCGATTTCCATCTGGCCCGTCAAAATGAACACCCACTGCGGGTTGATCGTGCAATGGAATTGGCTGCGAAACCCGACCGGGCTGTAGCGCAGCTGATAACCACCGGATTCATACACGCTGGACAGCATGGATTGCGGCGACCCTTCCGGCAGGGAAATGGTTTCTTCGCGAAACTTGGCGCGGCCATCGACATCGGTGAATAGAACTACTTTGGTGAAAACTGACATGTTCTGTGCTCGTGTAATTTAGTGGGCGGGTTCCATCAAACTCTGGGTGAAGTCAATTTGCACTTTCATGGACTGGCGCTTGTCGCCTGCCAGTTTGAAGGCTTCATTGGCCTGGTCAAACGCCACGATGTCCGAGATGACGGGTTTGCCATCGATCAGGCCCTGATTCAGAAACCCCACTGCCACCGCAAATTCATGGTGAAACCGGAATGTACCCCGAAGGTCAATCTCTTTGGCCACCAGCATGTTGAGTGGCATGGTGATATCGCCCCCGAGGCCAATGGTAACGATCACGCCACGTGGAGTAACTACCTCCAACCCGGCGCGCAAGGCCTTGTCGCTGCCAGAAGCTTCAAACATGACATCGAACCGGCCTTTGTTGATTGCGAACGGTGCCAGACCGTCCGGGTTTTGCATCAGGTTGACGGTCTCATCCGCACCCATTTTCAACGCACACGCAAGGGGTAGGTCTGCAATGTCAGCGGCTACGATGCGCGCCGCACCAGCCCTACGCAGGCTGGCGATCAGCAAGGCACCTATGGGTCCGCAGCCGGTGACCAGCACCTGTTTTCCGAAAACCGACCCAGCCCTTGTGATGGCGTGCAAACCCACGGACAGGGGCTCTGCCAGCGCGGCCTCGGACAGGCCCAGACTGTCCGCTATGGGGTGCGCCTGGCTGGCGTCGATGATCAGCATTTCCTGAAACGCCCCCTGGACGTGGGGGAAACGCATGGCACTGCCGTAAAAGCGCATGTCAGAACAATGGTTGGGCAAACCCTGCTGACAAAAACTACACGCACCACAGGGTCGTGAAGGAGATATGGCAATGCGTTGCCCAACGCGATAGCCCGTCACAGCACTGCCCACGGCGTCAATCACGCCAGACACTTCATGACCCAGCGCCATGGGCTCTTTGAGGCGCACCGTACCAAAGCCACCGTGCTGAAAATAATGCAAGTCGGAGCCGCAAATGCCGCCGAAAGCGACACGAACCTGTAGCTGGTGTGAGCCCATCTTGTCGAGGGTGGCCGTTTCCAGCCGCAAGTCCTGTGGTGCATGGCAAACGAGCGCGCGCATGGTGTTCTCTCCAAAAAAATGAGGTGAACCAGATGAATTAAAGCGTGGCAGTCACACCACCATCCACGTAAAGAATGTGCCCGTTCACAAAGCTGGCGGCATCACTGGCCAGGAACACAGCGGCCCCCGCAAGCTCCTCGACGTTACCCCAGCGCCGGCTGGGCGTGCGTCCGGTGAGCCAGGCGCTGAATTGCTCGTCTGCCACCAGTTTGGCGTTGAGTTCGGTCTTGAAGTAGCCAGGCCCCAGGCCATTGACCTGAATGCCGTGCGGCCCCCAGTCGATGGCCATGCCCTTGGTGAGCATTTTGACTGCGCCTTTGCTGGCGGTGTAGGGCGCAATGTTGGGGCGCCCCAGTTCACTTTGCACCGAGCAGATATTGATGATCTTGCCCCGCTTGCGGGGAATCATCTTGCGGGCAACTGCTTGACCCACCAGAAAGACGCTGTCCACGTTGGTGCGCATCAGCTCATGCCAGTGCTCCGTGGTGAAGTCTTCCAGCGGTGCGCGACGCTGCATACCGGCGTTGTTGATCAGAATGTCGATGGCACCCAGGGTACTTTCAATTTCGTCAATGGCTGTTTGCACGGCCGTGGCGTCAGATGCGTCGAAGGCCCGGGTGTGTACGTTCAGGCTTTCTGCACGCAATTCTTTTGCCGCGGCGGCAAGTTTGTCGGCGTTGCGGCCATTGAGAACGACGGTCGCGCCCGACTGGGCAAGCCCTCGGGCCAGTGCAAAGCCAATACCCACGGACGAGCCAGTGATCAGGGCCAGGCGTTTGTCAAGCCGGAAAAGTTCAGGAGTCATCATGCGTTTGTTTGGCGTATGTCATATTGGAACGGATGCCATGACAGCTGCAACGATGGCAGCAGCGGAGATGGTGATGTCGAAGGTTTGTGCATTTTCATCGGGGCCGGGTATCTCCAGCGTGGCGAGCTGGCTCTCCAGCAGGGATGCAGGCATGTAGTGTCCGGGGCGACTGGCCATGCGCGCCGTCAGCAACTCGGGACTGCCCTGCAGATGCACAAATAACAGATCAGGTGAGCCCAGGCGCAAGATGTCCCGATAACTGCGCTTCAAGGCTGAACATGAAACGACAAGCCCCACCGCATTTGCACGAGCGCTGCCAATGTGACCTGCCAGTGTTTCCAGCCAGCCCTGTCGATCATCGTCAGTGAGCGCAGTGCCTGCCGCCATGCGTGCGACATTTTCAGTCGAATGCAACTGATCCCCTTCCAGGAACTCGACTCCCATTGCAGTTGCCAATTGCTGCCCGATGGTACTTTTGCCGCAACCGCTCACACCCATTACCACAACAATTGGAGTGCTCATTGTCGGAAAGTGCGTGCCGCCAGACGATTAATCCAGACGTTTGCCGCTGCCCTCATCGAACAGATGCACCTTGGCGGCATCAATCTGCAGGCCCACAATATCGTCGGGCTTGGCCAATGTTCTTCCATGTATGACGACAGTGAATGTCGCTTCACCCACCGCCAGAACGAGTTCGGTCTCTGCGCCAGTAGGTTCCACCACAACGACTCGGGCAGAAATTCCCTTCCCCGGGGCAACGATGTCAATGTCTCCCGGTCGAATGCCGTAGTGGACGGCCTGGCCATCACGGCCTGTACCGACCGAACCAGCGGGCCACTGCTGGCCCTGCGCCTCCACCCACGCTTGATCACCAGCGTGACGCAGGATGCCGTTAAAAACATTCATGGCGGGCGAGCCAATGAATTGCGCTACAAACAAATTGCCTGGGTGGTCGAACAGCTCCAATGGCGTACCAATTTGTTCAATGATGCCGTCGTGCATCACCACAATACGGTCGGCCATGGTCATGGCTTCAATCTGGTCGTGGGTGACATAAACGGTCGTCGTTTTCAGCCGCTGGTGTAGAGCCTTGATCTCGGCACGCATGGCCACGCGCAGCTTGGCATCGAGATTGGACAGAGGCTCGTCAAACAGGAAAACTTTGGGGTCGCGGACAATTGCACGGCCCATCGCAACACGTTGGCGCTGCCCGCCTGACAGTTCGCGGGGAAAGCGATCCAGCAGTGAGTCAAGGTTCAGGATACGCGCGGCGTCACCCACCCGTTTATCGGTTAATACTTTGTCGGCCTTGCGAAGTTTGAGGCTGAAAGCCATGTTATCCCGCACCGTCATGTGCGGATACAGCGCGTAACTCTGAAACACCATCGCAATATCGCGGTCCTTGGAGTCCAGATCGTTAACTACCTTGCCATCAACGGCAATCTCGCCACCGCTAATTTCCTCCAGACCCGCCAGCATGCGCAGCAACGTGGACTTGCCGCATCCAGAAGGGCCTACCAGCACGACAAACTCACCGTCATGGATATCAAAACTGATGCCGTGAATAACCTTGACCTTGCCAAAATTCTTCGCGATATTTCGAAACGAAACATTTGCCATTGTTGGACTTCCTGAAAGTTTGATCAGCTTTTGACGGCGCCAGCGGTCAAGCCCGACACCATGTAGCGTTTAAAAGCGTAATAGATAGCCGCTGGCGGCAAGGCGTAAAGAAAACCGGTCGCCATCAACAGTTCCCAGGGCGAGTCATCGGCCGCCAGAAAATTGCCAAGTGCCACCGCCAAAGTCAGGTCAGTTTCCTTGGATAACAGCAGGAAGGCGTACAGATACTCGTTCCAGGCCAGCAGAAGCGCGTAGGTGCCCACGGCGACCAGTGAAGGCACCATCAGCGGTACGTAGACCAGCCGGAACAACTGAAGTGGTGTGGCGCCGTCCATGCGTGCAGCTTCGTCCAGCTCAAAAGGCAGTTTGTCGGAGGCTTGCTTGAGCACCCAAATGCAGTATGGCGATGCGATGGTGACCATCGACAGAATCAGCGACCAGTGGTTGTTGAGCAAGCCATAGGTTGCCATGGTTTTGTACATGGGCACAGCGAGAAACGCTGCCGGAATGAAGTAGGTGAACAAGGCCATATTCAGCACGGTGCGACCGCCCCGCACTTTGAGCCGACTGATGGCAAAAGCCGCCATGGTCGCCACCACCAGTGTGATGGCGCCGACGGCCAGGGCAATCCAGAGAGAGTTGCCCAGTTGTTGCCAGAAATGGTTCAGGTAGAAATGTTTCTGGTTGAACACATGGTCGAAATTTTGCCAAGTCGGATCTTTCGGCCATAAGCGCCCGGATGTAGCCGTGTCGCGCGGTGAGATGGCAAAAAGAAACATATGGTAGACCGGAATGATGGTCCATAAAAACACGGGAATCCCAATCAGCAACAGTTTGGCTTCAGTCGTGACTTTCCTGATTGTCAATTTGCTCATTTGGAGAGCCTTTTCATCATGAAATACACCAGTGGCAATACAACTGGCAGAGCTACGACAATGGAAGCCATCGCCACGTCGAGCTGGTCCAGCCGCAAGTACCGGATACCCAATGTCGCCAGAACGTGGGTCAGGTCGGCTGGGCCGCCACCCGTGAGCAAATAGACACTGTTGAAGTCACCCAGGGTCCAGATCATCGACAGAATGGTCGAGCTGATAAACAGCGTCTTCATCGACGGCCAGGTAATGAAGCGGAATTTTTGCCAGGTGCTCGCGCCATCGACGGCGGCGGCTTCGTATTGCTCAGCCGGAATTCCCATACGCCCGGCAACCAGGATTAATGTCCAGAATGGAAGTGACTTCCAGACATGCATCAACATTGAAAGCGACAATGCCAGCGTCGGATCATTGAGCCAATTGGGACCGTCCAGGCCCGTCAATTTGAAAATCAACTGGTTGATGACACCCCACTCGGGATTCAGCATGAAGCGAACGGACAAAATGGTCGGAATAGACGGTACGGCCCAGGGAAGGATAAACAGTACCGACAGGATTTTGATCCACCAACGGGTTTGCACAAAAAAGCCGGAGAGAAACAGGGCAATTGCCATCTTCAGATTGATGGCGACAACCAGGAAAATGACCGTGTTGACCGCACTTCTGAAGAAGATTGGATCGGCGAAAAGTTTGGCATAACTCGCCGGCTCACGCGCCAGCCAGAGGCCGTAGGTCACGGGGAAAAGCACCAGAACCACAAAGACCAAAACATAGGGCAGCACAAATACCCTACCCCAAAACTCCCATTGGGAAACGGTGCTGGTCGAGCGTCCAGAAGCGGACAGTAAAGCCGATCGTGCCGGCGTTACAGAGGGGGCATCAGCCTGGTTCATAAACAACTCAGTAAAAACAGTGGCGGCTGCAGCTACTCGCCGCAGCCGCCGTCTTGCTTTCCGGTTAAACCGAAATCTGGAGATTGGTTACACAACAAGTCAGTTGGCAACGACCTTGATACGCGCAATCATTTCATCAACGGCCTTGTCCACAGGCACTTTTTCAGACAACACCCGGTTAGCTGCTTTGGCCCAGACATTCTCATTGTTCAACACGGTGAACTTGTAATTCTGTGTGAATTCAAATGGATTGGTCCCGTTCATGAACTGGTTGTATACCGCGATGCGATGCGCGTCGCTTTGCCAGAACTTGCTTTGCTGGGCAGCTTTTGTGACCGGGAACCAGCGCCCAAGAGAGCCTTCCACATACGGGGTCAGGTTGGCTTCATCCAGCAGGAAGGCGACGAACTTTTTGGCGCCTTCCTTGTTTTTCGCATCCTTGAAGATGACCCCGGTCTTGACGGCTGCGCGATATACCATCTTGCTACCATCGGGCTTGTTGGGGAATCCCGCCGTCGCGATCTTCTGCTCGTAGTTTGCCTTCGCGATGGCACGCTGGTCAGCCGTAAGCGTCTGATTGTTCATGTCGTCGAGCCATTTGGCTGCGATGGATATCGTGGCGTTGTGCGTCAGAACGGTCGTCTTGTTGTGAAAGGCAACGTTGTTGTCAGGATCTTGCCAGTTGGTGCTGGAGGGCGGTGTGCAACCGCGGCTGTATATGTTGGTGTAGTCAGTTACGGCCCTGATCAAACCGGCACGCACCTCCGGGTCATCCACGTTCAGCTTGCCGGAGACACTCAACAGCTTGACGTTGTGAGCGTCCATAAACGTCAGGAACGAGAAGAATGAATCACTGGAGTTAACGCCAAGAGGTTGGCCAATGCCAAAGGTCCGGTTGCCCGACTTCTGCCGGTGGGCAGGCTGAACCTTATCGCACCAAAAATCCCAATAGCCTTTCCAGTCCTTTGGGATGTCAGACTCCTTGAATCCGGCTTCAGCCAGCATGTCTTTCCAATACTGGATGTGCATGGTCTGCTGCTTGATCGGGTAAGCGTAATAGGCGCGCTTTTGCGTTGCATTGTTATAAAGGAACGTGGTCGACAGTGCCCTGGGTTCAAACTTGGCATTAATCGGATCAATGATGCTGGTGACGTCTTCGAGCTTGCCGTCATAAGCCCATTTCGCGGTTACCTGAAAATCGTAAACGTCACCATAGGCCACATCCGGAGGATTCCCTGCGTCCAGAGCTGCGACCGACTTTGGAATCATTTCCTGAGGCGCATAAAGTGACAGGTCAACCTTGATTTTCGGATTTTTGGCCTCAAACTTTTTGATGGCCGCAAACAGGGCATCATCTTCTGCTTTGTAAAAGCCCTTGCCCCACCAGACGGTGAGTTTTTCCTGGGCAACTGCATGGCCGGACGCCAGCAGGGCGGTTGTCATGAATGCTGCAGTAGCTGCTAACTTGAACTTCATCAGAGTGTCTCCTTTTGTGGTGGTTGGGTGAATCGGGAAAATGAGTGTCTTGGGTTTTGATTACGCGTCAAGCTGTTTTCAGCATAGGCGCGGGGCGGTTGAGGCGTGGCAGCATGCGTCTGGAATTCAGCACCAGCTCAATGTCTTCGTGAGCACCGTCTATGAGAACAAGACAGGCCCGCTCCGCTCGGGTGCCGTTTTGCGCTATCACAGCATCGATCACCGCGCGGTGTAATGGCAGCGAAAGCCTGGGACCATCCTTTTTGATGGTGGAAATTTCGAAACTGGTTCGTAGCAGGGCAGAAAGCGCCTTGCTCATCTGGACCAGCATGCGATTGTGAGAAGCGCGCAGCAGGCCCTGGTGAAAGCGCAGGTCGTACTTCACGTAATCCCCACCCTCTTCTACAGCGTGTTTCATGCCGGTGAAGGCGTCTTCAATGTCGGTGATGTCTGTTTCAGTTGCACGCTCGGCAGCCAGTTTGACGGCGGCGGGTTCAACTACCCTACGCAGTTCCTGTAGATCGCGGATAAAACTGGGTGTCAATCCGGATTTGGATTGCCAGGCAATCACGTCAGGATCAAACCAATTCCATTGTTCGCTGGGCAACACCCTGGTTCCTACCTTGGGGCCAGTTTGAATCAGCCCTTTGGCCACCAGTGATTTGATGGACTCACGGACAACCGTGCGGCTGACACCCAATTCTTCGCAAAGCAAAGGTTCTGCCGGCAGTGAGCCACCAGCGCCAAAGCGACCAGCCACAATGGCCTCGCCCAGATAGTCGACCGTATTGCCGTGGACATTTTTGATCATGTCGCCACAGGGGTGAGCAAGGGGCGGCCCGTAAAGTGGGCTTGCAGATTGCCGAAAGCCAGGTCAGCCATGGCCCGACGGGTCTCCCATGTTCCACTGGCCATGTGCGGCGTAAGTACGACGTTTTCATGGGTGCGCAGCTCTTCGGGCACGTTGGGCTCGTCCTCGAATACATCCAGCGCCGCGCCGGCGATCAGGTTGTGTTGCATGGCGTGAACCAGTGCCGCCTGATCTACCACGGAGCCACGGGCCACGTTAATCAGGAAGCCTTCCGGTCCGAGAGCAGTCAATACGCCGGCGTTGATCAATCCGCGTGTGCCTGCCCCTCCGGGCGTAATAACCAACAAGAAATCGACTTCTGCAGCCAACGCCTGGGCGTTGGGATAGTACGTGTAGCTGGACTCGGATTTTTTGTGACGGGTAGTGTACGACACCGACATGCCAAAGCCTTCGGCCCGTCGGGCAATTGCTTGTCCAATGCGGCCCAGCCCCACCAGACCCAGACGAGCACCACTAACTTTGCGCGTGAGCGGTAGCGGACCTTTGACCCATGAATTGGCGCGTACAAATTTGTCGGCCTGTGGAATCCGGCGCGCGATTGACAACAGCAATGCCATGCCCAGATCGGCGACGTCATCGGTAAGGACATCAGGCGTGTTGGTGACGGGAATGCTTCGTGCGTGAGCGGCTCCTACGTCGACACCGTCATAACCAACGCCGAAGACCGAAATGATTTCAAGCGACGGCAACTGGCCAATCAGTGCTGCTGGAACCTTGGATTCGCCATTCGCCGCAATTGCCCGTATTCGTGGAGCGGCAGCCGCAAAACGTGCCGCATCGTTGATGTGGATCCGGTCATGCACAACAAACGCCTCATGCAATGCCTCCATGTAGGGCGGCCATAAATTGGCCACTACCAGGATTTCGGGTTTGGACAAACTCTTCTCCATTCAAGCGTTTTGTTCGAACTGATATGCGTTGTGGCGGTGGACGGGTCGATGAAATGACAAGACAAGATCTTTGTTTGATGTTTATCATATGATGATTGAGTGACTTAGACTTTGGGGTAAACCCTGTTTATCAACGACGTACCATCCAGCCATGACACAAGCCCCCAAGAAAAAACCTGAAGAACTTCGGAGCCAGCAATGGTTTGGCCGGCAGGACCGAGATGGTTTTGCCTATCGCAGCTGGGTGAAAGGCAAGGGGGTGCCGCATGACCAGTTTGACGGTCGGCCGGTAATCGGCATCTGCAACACTTTCAGTGAGTTGACGCCCTGCAACAGCCACTTCCGCACGATTGCCGAGCAGGTGAAGATTGGCGTGTACGAGGCAGGTGGGTTTCCGCTTGAATTTCCAGTGATGTCGCTGGGCGAAACCTTGCTGCGTCCCACGGCTATGCTCTATCGCAATCTCGCGAGCATGGATGTGGAAGAAAGCATTCGTGGCAATCCCATTGATGGGGTGGTACTGTTGATGGGATGCGACAAGACAACACCGTCGCTGGTCATGGGTGCTGCCAGCGTGGATCTGCCAACGGTGGGTGTCAGTGGCGGTCCCATGCTGAGCGGCAAATGGCGAGGGCAAGAGCTGGGGTCTGGAACAGGCGTATGGAGTATGAGTGAGCAGGTTCGCGCTGGCACGTTGAAGCTGGCGGACTTTTTTGAAGCCGAGAGTTGTATGCATCGCAGCCATGGGCACTGCATGACCATGGGAACGGCTTCGACGATGGCGAGCATGGTGGAGGCACTGGGTATCGGTTTGCCCGGCAATGCTGCTTATCCCGCTGTGGATGGACGACGTAACGTACTGGCGCGCATGGCCGGCCGGCGAGCGGTCGAGATGGTACACGAGGACCTCATCCTGTCGAAAATTCTTACCCGCGAGGCGTTCGAGAACGCGATAAAGACCCTTGCGGCGATTGGTGGATCGACCAACGCGGTGATTCACCTGATCGCCATGGCGGGTCGCATAGGTGTGAAGCTGACGATTGATGACTTTGACCGTCTGGCCGGTGAATTACCCTGCCTGGTCAACTTGCAGCCATCTGGCAAATTTCTGATGGAAGACTTTTGCTACGCCGGCGGATTGCCGGCCGTGATGAAGGAGATAGCCCAGCATCTGCATACCGGCGCAATTACGGCAAATGGTTTGACCGTGGGTGAGAACATCGCGGATGCACAAAACTACAACACCGAGGTGATCATGCCACTAGCTACTCCATTTAAGGAGAAGGCTGGCATCGCAATCCTGCGTGGCAATCTCTCACCTCGCGGGGCTGTGATCAAGCCCAGCGCGGCAACACCTGCGCTGATGGTTCACACTGGCCGGGCCGTGGTGTTCGAAAACATTGAAGACTTCCACGAGCGAATCGATGACGAGTCACTGGATGTGGATGAAACCTGTGTGCTGGTTCTGAAGAATTGCGGACCCAAAGGGTATCCAGGCATGGCCGAGGTGGGCAACATGCCGCTGCCCCCCAAAGTGCTGCGCAAAGGCATTACTGACATGGTGCGAATCAGTGATGCACGTATGAGCGGAACGGCCTATGGAACGGTCGTACTTCACACTGCGCCGGAGGCGGCCGCTGGCGGTCCGCTGGCTGTGGTGCGAAATGGCGATCTGATCGAACTCAACGTGCCCCAGCGACGGCTGCACCTGCACATCAGTGATGAGGAACTAGCGCGACGGCTTTCTGATTGGGTTGCCCCACCGCCGCCGCTGGGTTCCGGCTACTGGAAACTGTACGTCGATCATGTTCTGCAAGCCGATGAAGGGGTTGACCTTGATTTTCTGGTGGGCAAGCGTGGGGCCTTTGTGCCACGAGACAACCATTGAACCTGAAGCAGGGTGTTCAAGCTGGTTCGATGTCAATTGTCAATTCAGGTATGAAGAACCCCTGCTCTCCCTTTCGGGAATACCCCAGCGGATTCGCAACTACCCGACAACCGCTCTTCACGTAATCGCTGGGTGCGTGCAAATGTCCGTGCAGCCAGAACTGCGCGAGAGGCAGTAAATCATCCAGGCGATTGCAAAACCCGGCCGTTCCCGGTGTCAGGCCATAGCGGGGGTCAGCGCTTTGCAGGCTGGGGGCAAAGTGTGTGATGACAACGGTCGTTCCATCAAAGGGCTCACGCAGGGTTTTCCTCAGCCACTGCTGGCAGTCAAGAGACTGTTCCCGCACCAGTTCAGCCAGCATCATTTCACCACGTCGGGTGGTTCCGGTTTTCCGCAGATAGTAGTTGGCCGCCCGATAGGCTTTTTCGCGTGATCTAAGCAGACTCGTCATCGAATCATTGCCCTCGGATGGTTGCAATGACAGGGCGTCAAAATCGCTCCACAAAGTTGTTCCCGCAAACCGTATTGGTCGTTTGGCAGCCGTCTTGCCAGCGAACAGGAGGTCCAGCGTGACTACCTCGCGTTCCAGCCAGATGATCCCAAGTCTCGTGCAGGTCTCACGCAACCGTGCATGAGTGGCATCAAAGTCCAGCAGATCGTACTCGTGATTGCCCGGCACAAAAAGGACGGGAGTAGGCCAGCCCTGCAGGGGCGAAAAACGGTTCAATCCAAAATCAGAGTCTGTCAACAGAGAGCCCGCCTGGTAGGAGCCGATATCCCCGGCCAGCACCAAGAGATCCGCACCCGGCGCCGGCCGCGCAATCCATTGTGGATGCGCTTCGAGGTGCAAGTCAGACAGAAGCTGGATTTTCATGCCGCCATTGTGATGGACGGCACTTTAAAGTTTTGGCAGGTTGGCGAGCGCCTTATCAATTACCGTGTTGGCTGCTGCCAGTTCATCACCCTGCAATGCCAGCCGGGGTCCGCGAACGCGCGTGTTGCCATGCCCAACGCGCTCCTGGACCAGTTTGATGAGTTGCACAAATTTCGGAACCGTATCCAGGCGTAGCAATGGCAGGAACCACG
Source organism: Candidatus Egaibacter danicus (assembly GCA_011391115.1). Next base: position 15,392 of record JAABRC010000002.1, read on the forward strand.
CGTAAAGGCGTGAAGCCTCGTCCCACTTGCCTTGCTGGCACAGGCTGACCAGTTTTACTGTTTCTACCGGAAATGCATTGACCAGACCCGCAACCCAGAATTGTGCGCCCGCAGCAAAGCCCTCCACCAACGCATCGTCCATGCCGACACCAAGCGCCAGCCGGTTTCCCATCAAGACTTTTAGAGCCGTGATTCGGCGCACGTCAGCGGATGACTCTTTGACCGCAGCGAGATTGGCGTGCTCTCCCGCCAATTCCGCGATGTGAGCTGGAAGGAAGTCAGTTTTGTAGGCGGGTGGGTTGTTGTAAAGAATGCAGGGCAGCTTGGTGGCGTTCAACACGGCGGCCACGTGGGCCTTCATTTCGCGCCAGTCTGTCGAATACACGTAAGGCGGCAACACCATCAAGCCGCGCGCGCCAGCACCCTCAAATGCGCGTGCAAGTTCGACAGCCTCATGTGTTGACAGGGCCGTCACGCCAGGAATGACAGGGCCGCTAATGGCTTTGACGCAGGTAGCGGTAACAGCCACTTTCTCGGCAAAACTCAGGGTGGCAGCCTCACCCAGCGAGCCGCACGGAATGAGTCCTGCGCAGCCAGCATTGATCTGCCACTGAGCATGCTCGGCCAGGAAGCCATGATCAACACTCAAGTCGGCACTGAAAGGGGTGGTAATAGCGGGGAATGTGCCGCGAAATTCAACGGTCCGGGAATTGCTCATGGAGTCTCCAGTAGAAAAAATGATTGGTGGTGAGGTGAGAAATCAGCCCGACGCATCCTTCAGACCACACAGCAGACGGGCCAGAGAGACGGGTTGGATGGGCTGGCGAATACCCTGTTGCAAGCTGGGACTGGGTAGCGGCCAGCCCAATACATCATGGCAAATAGGTGTGCAGATACGCCCTTGGCAGGCGCCCATACCGCAACGGGTCGCCAGTTTGGCCGTTCGCCAGTCGGGATGTGCACGTAATGTGCCCAACGACACATCCTCACAGCGGCATACGGTTGTGTTTTCCTGACCGAGCTGCATCAGCTCGGGGCGCAAGTCGAATGTTGAACTTAAAAGAACGGCAAATGCAGCGTGCCTCGCCAATTCCGGCTTCACGGTTTCTCCAATTGCTGCCAGGCCTGCGGCATGACCTTCGGCACATGCCTTGTCCAGTCCGCCAATGCCGGTGGCCTCACCGGCGGCAAACACCCCGGCGACACTGGTCTGCTGCTGTCGATCGATTTTTACCGCGGGCAAGCCATGGATCGTGTCAACTTCGCATCCCAGCGCATAGGCTAACTCCAGGTTGGCTTGTAGACCGAAACCGCAAGCCAGCCAGTCGCATCCGATAGTTTTTTGAACGCCATCAAGTGAGACGCGCAAGGAGTGAAGTTTCCCTTCGCCTTCGGCAGCTACAACGTGACTGTTCCAGTGATAAGGCACGCCGACCAGTTGTGCCCGCAGCATGGCGGCCTTTGCCAGCTTGCCGGGCAACTGGATCAGGCGCTTCGCGAAATGCGACATGGCCCGTGCTGGCGCCTGTTCGACGACCATCAGCACATTGGCTCCCGCAGACCGAAGGGTTGCAGCACTGGCCAGCAGCAATGGGCCACTTCCTGCAACGATTACCCGTTTGCCATGCACTGGCACACCGCCTTTGACAAGTGCCTGCGCTGCACCGACCCCAGTGACGCCCGGTAGCGTCCAGCCGGGGAATGGCAGAAAGCGCTCGCGAGCACCGGTTGCCAGAATCAATTTGTCCCATGCCAGGGTAACGGGCACGTTGCTGGCATCGGATGCGTCAAGCATCAAAACGCCCGGCGCACGAATGCCCACTACACGACAGCCCGAATAGATCGTGACACCTGATCGGATGAACGCTTTCTGTGCGGCCATGGACCGAGATGGCGGTGGATGCCCGGGCCCGCTTCGCCAGACTTGCCCACCCGGAGTCGGGTTGTCATCCAGCACGGTTACCGCTATGCCGGGCTTCGCAGCAGCCTTCGCCGCCGCCAGACCTGCCGGGCCTGCACCGACCACAACGACTCGCAATACAGTGTCAGCCTTGGTCATCGGTTACCACGTTCATATCTGCGCGCAACAGGGTCTGGCAGGCTCGTTGGTGAGGCATGCCATCGATGGTGACCCGACATTCAAAGCAGACGCCCATGCCGCACAGGGCGGCGCGCGGGTCGCCCGTGACAGATCGGCGACTCCATGCGACCTGATTCGCGGCCTGCGCGGCAACGACGGTAACGCCAGCAGGCGCACTGCAGCGCTGGTGGTTCAACAGGAAGGAGACGGTGCTTGTGCTCATGCGGTCAAGCCGAAACGGCCAGGAGAGAACGGGACGGGGTCCATGGTGCAGGCGCTTCCTGTGATGAGGTGGCACAAGATTTCGGCTGAAGAGAGGGCGGTTGTTACACCCAGGCCCTCGTGGCCGGTGGCAAGCCACACATTGCACGCCGTGGCGCCCGTCGTGTACAAAGCGCCCAACGCTGGCAAATTGTCCGGCAGCGCAGGCCGGAACCCGGTCCAGGTGCGCAATATTTGTAGTGCGCCCAAACCGGGCAGGTAGTCCAGAGCCCGCTCCAGCATTCGGGCGAGCACCGGCGGATCGACATCAGCGTGTTCAGCATCAAATTGGCGTGATGAGCCAATGAGTACTTGCCCAGAGGGACGTGGCTGCACGTTGAATGCAACAGACTCCATGCCACTGCCATGTGCCGATTGCAGGTAGCCCAGTTCCACCAGCTGATGACGAACGAAGCCCGGGTAACGCTCGGTAATCGCCAGATGCCCTTTGCGCGGGCGAAGCGGCAGACCGGGGACCAGCGCGGCGCTGCCCATGCCCGCCGCTATCACGATGTGCCGGGCCGCCACCGTTTGGCCATTATGCAGAATGACGCCGGATGCACCCCATCCAGTCGCGGCAGCCTGATTGATCACTATGGCACCGAGCAGGCTGGCTTCTTGCAACAGCCAGTGCGTGGCTACGGGAGCATAAACAATGGCGTCGCCAGACACCCTCAATGCACCGACCATGTCGCTACGCAGGTTCGGCTCCAGCTGCGCAAGTTCCGAATCCGAAACAACATGACTGTCCAAGCCTAGCGATTTATAGAGCGCATGCTTGCGGCTCACTGCTTCCATTTCCTCTTCAGTGCGGGCCAGCCACAAGGTGCCGCAGGTATCGTATTGCGCGCTGGCCGGCAACTGGTGCATGAGAGTGCGCCAAAGCTCCACTCCGCGCTTAGAAAGCATCAGCTCGACCGGGTTGTCGTCCAGCACCACCAGATGGCCCATACCCTGAGCGGTAGCGCCTCCACCTGGTGTTGCAGCTTCCATAACCATTACCGAGCAACCCTGTTGACTCAGCGCTCGCGCCAGCGCCGCGCCGACTATCCCGGCGCCGATGATGGCGACGTCAACTGCAGATGAGGTCAAACCGGGATTCCCCAGGCGAACGGGTCACCTGCGCTGAACACAACGTCGGCTACCGCGTTGACGTAAGCGCTGCCTGCTATGCGCGGATAGAGTTGGCCGTCAAGCCATTCCAGTGACCCTTCAAACACACTGCCCACCACACTCTCCTGCTGCCACACATCGCCGGGTGCGAGTTTGCCATCGGCATACAGGCAGGCCAGTTTGGCGCTGGTGCCGGTTCCGCAGGGCGAACGGTCATATGCCAGCCCCGGGCACAGAACGAAGTTGCGCCCGTTGATGCCAGACGTCGCTGATTAGCTGCAAAGCTCGACGTGATCAATTTCGGCGCCGTCCGCCCCGGTAATGCCCGCACCTTGAAGGGCATGGCGGATGCGGGTTCCCAATGACGTCAGCTCTCCTACCTGTCTCAGCGACAGATCCAGACCGTGATCATCCACCAGGAAGAACCAGTTGCCACCCCACGCCACATCGCCATGTACGATGCCATGACCAGGTACGTTGAGCGCCACCTGACGGTGCAAGCGGTAGCTGGCAACATTGCGCAGGCTCACCTGGTTGGCACCTTGCAGCGTGGCTTCGACCACACCCACGGGTGTGTCAATTCGGTGAATGCCGGGTTGGACCCGACCCATCCAAGCCAGTGTGGCCAGCAAGCCAATCGTGCCATGTCCGCACATGCCGAGCACGCCTACATTGTTGAAAAAAATGACGCCCGCTGCGCAGCCTGGTTCATGGGGCTCGCACAGCAGCGCGCCCACGACTGCGTCGGACCCCCGTGGCTCATTGCACAGGGCGCTCCGGACATGATCGAATTGCTTGTGGAATACCTCGCGCCGCTCTGCCAGCGTACCGCTGCCAAGATCGGGGCCTCCTTGAACTATCAACCGGGTTGGTTCCCCGCCTGTATGGGAGTCAATGACCCGCATGGTGGGGAACTCGCGGGAACTGGTGGTGGCTAAACTGTGCGGCATGGCAAACCTTTGCAATTGGCATGACTGTAGTCACGCGCTGTTTCCGGGTCTAGGTGGAAATCCATGCCTGGACGCTGGAATCAAACCAAAAAGCAACCCGGGCAGCAAACGAAGGTTCAACTCGTGACGCCGCAACTGACCCAATGGCGGGAAACATTCCTTGCTGGCGTTGCTACACCGCTTTTTTTTGAAGCCATCTTTGATCACATGCCAGACGTCGTGTTTTCGGTGAAGGACCGGGACGGGCGTTATGTCAGCATCAGTCAAGCCTGTGCTGACCGATGCGGTTTGCAACACAAGACAGATGCCATCGGCCGAACCGCCCATGACCTTTTTCCGGCTCATATGGCCAAACGGTACGAATTGCAGGATGAAGCGCTGTTTCGCAGCGGCCGCCCGGTGCTCGACAACCTGGATCTCACTCTGTTCAATGACCGGCAACCCGGCTGGTGCCTCACCCACAAAACGCCCATTCTCAATGCAGCTGGCGAGGTCATTGGACTGGCCTGTCTGTCCAAAGACTTACAGGAGCCCAGCCGCACCGGTGGCGTGGATGGTCGTCTGGCGCAAGCGGTTGATCTGATTCAGGCCAACTATGCGCAGGTATTGCGTGTGGAGGAAGTGGCGGCCGTGGCGGGTGTGTCAGAAGCCCAGCTGGACCGCCGCATGAAGAGAATATTCCAGCTCTCCACAGGGCAGTTCATCATGAAGACCCGCATTGATGCGGCGGCCCAGCGGCTGACGTCAGGCGCCGAGGCCATCACAGATATCGCCATTTCGTGCGGGTTCTTTGACCAAAGTGCGCTGACGCGTCACTTTCGCCAGCTTACGGGGCTCACGCCAGGGCAGTACCGAAAGCTGGCAGCGCGTTAGGCTACCAGATGGAAGGCAGGAATCCCTCACGCTGGAAACGCGCGAGCAGCAGCTTCACTCACGATCTTGCGTAGCCAGATATGAGCGCTGTTGTGCTCTTCGCGCAAATGCCACAGCGCGTTGACCAGAATGGGCGGCACGGTAAACGGTAATTCGCGTACAGCCAGTTCGTCCGGGATGCCGCTGATGGCGACAAAGTGGTGTGGCATGACCGACAGCAGATCCGATTTCGCCACTACGCGGCCTGCCGTGAAAAACTGGTTGACCGTCAGCACCACGCGGCGTTCGCGTCCCAGCGTGGCCAGTGCTTCGTCAATAAAACCGAACGGACGACCTGAAAAGCTGACCAGCAGATGCCTGGCCGCACAAAAGCGGTTGAGTGTGAAGGGTCCAGTTGCTAACGGGTGGTCACGTCGCATCACGCTGACGTATTTGCCTTCGTACAGTCTCTGATGTGCAAAAGCAACAGCTTTGCCAACCTGGGCGCGGGCGGTCAGGTCTGCCAGGGCGGCTGGAAAGTACCCGACAGCCAGGTCAGCCGCTTCATCATCAAGCAGCCGCCGGGGGTCCCGGGTGGCGAGGGGAACCACTCGAAGCGACACGCCGGGGGCGGTGGTTTCCAGTGTTTCAATCAGGCCGGGCATCAGCTCCGCTGCGGTGGCATCGGCCATGGCCAGTGAAAACGCGGTGTTGGCTTCCTGCGGCATAAATGTGCTGGGTACCAGCGACTCCTGTAGCTGGCGCAACGCCTCCCGCACAGCAGGCCAGAGGGTTAACGCACGCGGTGTGGGCTCCATGCCCTGCCCGCCACGGCGCACCAGTTCATCGCCCAGCGTTTCCCGAAGCCGGCGCAAGGCATTGCTGACAGCAGGCTGCGTGAGCGACAGGTTTCGCGCCGCTCGGGTGAGGTTTCGCTCGGCCATGACTTCGTCGAAAACGCGCAACAGATTCAGGTCCAGCGTACGGAAGTTGGGGGTAAGCGAAGGGGTTTGCTGCGACATCATTATCACCGTTGTGAATAGTAAGTATCATGATAATAAAGTTGAACTATATTAGTACAAACCCTAATATCTGGGTGTGCGGGGGCTTTGTGACCCCGCTCTAATGAAAGGGAAACCCATCATGACCAGCTTTGTCCATACCGAATTTCCTCAGTCTCACGGTGGCGTCGAGCGCGCCGAGTCGGCATTCCAGTACTTCTCCGGGCTGCGCCGCAGCCTGAATGGTTCCCGGGGTTTGGCTACTTTGCTGTTGGCCGGCGGTGTCGCTGCGTTTGTGTCGGTGGCCGATCAGATGATTGACACTTGGGCGGACGGGCATTTGCTGACTGCCTGGGTTGTCTTGTGGGCTGTTGCTTTTGCGGGGCTGGCACTGTTTGCCGATGCCGCCCGTACGTTTGCCGCACGAATTACTGCGGGTGCCCAGCAATGGACCAAACGGTTGGCACAGGAGCGGGCCGATGCCCATTTGCTCAATACCGCACGGCAAGACCCTCGCGTGATGGCAGATATCCAGGCCGCACTGAGTCGCGCTGAAGTGCAACAGGAACTTGTTGCCGCTCCGGCCGTGAAGCCCGTGCTGACCCAAAAAGAAGCCTTGAAGGCCCGTGCCGAGTCTGATCGCCTGATGTGGAATGCCGCGCTGAGCGACCCACGCCTGATGGAAGACCTGCAGGAAGCCATGCGCCGTGCTGAAACCGCCGCACTGGCTATTCAGGACCCGGTTGCCCAGGAAGCCGCACTGGCTGAAATTCGCACCACGGCCATGCTTTACCCGGCCGTGAAGCGGGTGGTGAAACGCTCGTTTCTGGTGGGCATTCCTGCCAACCTGAGGCAAATTGCCTGATCGTTCCCTGCAACCCTTGGGTTGCCGCGAAATTAAAAAAGCCACCTTCGGGTGGCTTTTTTTTTCCGGACCAGACACCCGGAAGGACTGAAAGGAGCCCGATCAGGCGGCCAGACGCTTTTCCAGCTGGGCGCGGGTTGCTTCTAGTTCTTGCGGCAAGTTGTGTTGAAGCTGGGTAAATAAAGCATTGTGCAGTTCAAGCTCGGCCAGCCAGGCTTCGTTTTCGAAGCTGGTGACGCTGTGAAACTGCTCCGCCGAGAAATTCAGGCCCTCCCAGTGGACCTCATCGTAGGCGGGACTCACGCCGAAGGGGTGGTCAACGCCGGGCACGGCATCTTCAATGCGGTCAATCATCCACTTCAGCACACGCATGTTTTCACCATAGCCAGGCCAGACGAACTTGCCGTCGGCACCCTTGCGGAACCAGTTGGTGGTAAAAATCTTGGGTACGGTCACGTCTGCAGCGGACAGCTTTTCTCCCATCTGCAGCCAGTGGTTGAAATAGTCGCTCATGTTGTAACCGGCGAACGCAATCATCGCAAACGGGTCGCGGCGCACCACACCCTGCTGGCCGGCAATGGCGGCGGTGGTCTCACTGCCCATGGTGGCGGCCATGTAAACGCCTTCTACCCAGTTACGGCCCTGGGTGACCAGTGGTACGGTGGTTGAACGGCGGCCACCAAAGATGAAAGCGTCAATCGGGACGCCTTCGGGGTCATCCCACGCGGGGTCCAGCGCCGGATTGTTGGTGGCAGCTACGGTGAAGCGTGAGTTCGGGTGGGCAGCGGGTTTGAGTTTTCCATTCTCCCCGGTTGCCTTGGCGATGGCTGGTGTCCAGTCCTTGCCCTGCCAGTCGATCAGGTGATCCGGCAAGCTGCCGGTGTCCTGCTCCAGACCTTCCCACCACACATCACCATCATCGGTGAGGGCGACATTAGTGAAGATGACGTCCTTATTCAGGCTGGCCATGCAGTTCGGGTTGGTCTTCAGATTGGTACCGGGGGCGACGCCGAAATAGCCTGCTTCCGGATTGATGGCGCGCAGGCGGCCGTCGGCACCCGGTTTGATCCAGGCGATGTCGTCGCCAATGGTGGTTACGCTCCAGCCTTCAAAGCCAGCAGGTGGCACCATCATCGAAAAGTTGGTTTTGCCACAGGCGCTGGGGAATGCCGCAGCCACGTGGTATTTTTTGCCCTGCGGATTGGTCACGCCCAAAATCAGCATGTGCTCGGCCAGCCAGCCGGGATTGCCGGTTGCGCCTTCCGAGGCAGCCCGACCCATGTTGGACGCGATGCGCAGCGCAAAACACTTCTTGCCCAGCAACGCGTTGCCGCCGTAGCCTGAGCCATAAGACCAGATCTCACGTGTCTCGGGGTAATGGACGATGTATTTGGTCTTGTTGCAGGGCCATTTCACGTCGGCCTGACCGGGTTGCAACGGCGCGCCGACGGTGTGCACGCAGGGCACGAATTCCCCATTCACGCCCAGCACGTCGTACACCGCCTTGCCCATGCGGGTCATGATCTTCATGTTCACGGCGACATAAGCGCTGTCAGACAGCTCGATGCCAATGTGGGCAATCGGGCTGCCGATCGGGCCCATGGAGAAGGGCACCACGTACATGGTGCGACCCTTCATGCAGCCGTCAAACAGGGGCTGCAGCGTGGCGCGCATTTCGGCGGGCGCCATCCAGTTGTTGGTAGGGCCGGCATTTTCCTTTTTTTCACAGCAAATGAAGGTGCGGTCTTCCACGCGTGCCACGTCGCTGGGGTCGGAACAGGCCAGAAAGGAGTTAGGCCGCTTGGCCGGGTTGAGCTTTTTGAAGGTGCCACTGTCCACCAGTTGCTGGCACAGGCGGTTGTATTCCTCGTCGCTGCCGTCGCACCAGACGATGCGGTCGGGTTTGGTCAAGGCAGCCATGTCGGCGACCCAGGCGATGAGTCGCGCATTTTTGACATAGCTGGGGGCATTGAGGTTCAGTCCCTGCATCACGGGTGAGTTCATTGAAAAGCTCCGGAAGTTAAAAATCGTCTTTTCAAAATGTACGGCTGGGTCGGATGACAGCATCCGTGCGCGGACTCATTCACTTTGAAAAAACGGCATTTTTTCTGGACACACACGGGTTTTGGTGGTCCTGTTACCTGTCCAGCCGTCCTCGCGGGTTGCAAGGAAACTTGGTGTCGGTGGTGAAGGATGTCTCGCCGCCAACTGATCGGGCATGCGTTGAATTCTATGAATATGCCTGTCAGTTACCAGCCGGTTACATGCAAAGAATATGCAATATCCGCATGAGTTTATGCGTTGCCGATAGACTGCCCATGGATGTGAGCAGGCCATGGGCGACTATTTGCTATAAAAACAATAGCTACTCACGCATATTTGACAGGGCCTAGAGGCCAAAATCGCCCGTTAAAAGAGTTGTTTCGGGTTGCTGGCGGGCAGTACGAGGGCCCGTGTCCATTGCGCCGCAACAGGACGCGGAAAGCGGGATGAACCCTTGAGGCTGTCGACCGGTTACGCCATGAAAACGGCGATGAAAGCCAACAGAAAGATCAGGATACCCCCAGCGACCGGCAGCACGATGGGCATGAGCGGAACGATCTTCTCGACGGCGTCGGCTTCGTGGGCTTCGTGTTGTGGTGTTGGGGCGGACATGTGGGTTCCTTGGGCTTCTGATCTATCGGTTATGCCGATTTTACCCAAAAGGGGGGTGCTCAATCTTTTTCCTGCATGGCCGATAAACAAGAGGACGCTTACTCCAGGTTGCTCATGCACCTTTCCGCCTATGTGCCGCTTTATCGCTTACCACGGTGACCCGATTTTTCTGGAGCAACTCGTTTGCCAGCCTCGTCACTCCCTGGTGCGGCAGGCCTTGCGCGCGGAAGAGGCCAAGACGGTGACCAATGGCGATGGCTTTGGTATCGGCTGGTACGGTGAGCGACCCGAGCCTGCGGTTTACCGCGAGGTCATGCCCGCCTGGTCCGACGAAAACCTGCTGGCCTTGTGTGCCACCGTGCGTTCAGGCTTGTTTTTTGCCCATGTGCGCGCGGCCACCGGCACTGCCATTACCCGGCACAACTGCCACCCGTTTCGCCATGGCAAACACCTGTTCATGCACAACGGGCAGATTGGTGGCTACGGTCAGGTGCGCCGGCTGCTGGAATCCCAGCTGCCCGATTCGCTGTACGCCGCGCGCAAAGGGGCGACCGACTCCGAGCTGCTCTTTCTGCTGGCGCTGGCGGGAATGGAGCAGGGGGAAGGTGCCACGCAGGCCGTGGTCCGCGTGTTTGATGAGACGGTAGAGCGCCTGAAGGATGCGGGCATTGCGCAGCCGCTGCGTTTTGCGGCGGCTTTGGCCGATGGCGAAATGCTGTATGCGTTCCGGCTGGCCAGTGACGGGCAACCTCCCACACTCTACCTGCGCCACGATGCCCGAGGTACCGTTATCGCCTCAGAGCCACTGGATGACGCGAATGACCCGTGGCAACTCCTGCCGGTGGGTGGCGTGGTGACAGCCAACAGGCTGCACTACTGCACCGTGTTGGCCCAGGAACTCGTTCTGGATTCCAGCAACGCATAAGTAACGCTGGCCCGGTAGACGCTTTTCCCGTCATGGGCCCCGCGGATATCCACCTCACCAAATGCGAGTGTCTTGCCTACCCGGACCAGACGTATCTCAACCAGCGCATCCTGAGCGGACAGGGGTTTGAGAAAGGTCGAATTCAGGTGGACAGTGGTGCAAGGGCGGAATTCCCCGAAATGGTTGATCAAGGCTATGACCATCGCGGTGTCGGCCGCTGCCATCATCGCCTGGCCGCAGAGCATGTCGCCCATCCGCATAACCTGATCGTTTCGCGGCAGCAACAGCGTGACGGAGGTCGGGCTGAACGCTTCCAGCTTCAGGCCCAGAGCCTGGACCCACGGGTTGAAATAGTCCGTCAACGCAGCGTCAAGCGCTGCAGCGCGCCTCAAATCCATATCACTGCTCCCTGGCTTCAAAACCGGCCGCACGCAGGGCCGCCAATACATCAGCTATATGTTGGCGCCCCCGGGTCTGTACGACCACCTCCACGTCCACATTTTGCGCGGACAGTGTAGTAAACGCGCGTTGGTGATGCACCTCATCAATATTCGCGCCCGCGTCTGCAATCGTCGCCGTGATTCTGGCCAGCGAGCCAGGCACGTCGCGTGCACTAACACGAAGCCGGGCCAGCCGGCCTGCGCGCACCATGCCACGCTCGATGATGGAGGCCAGCAGCAGTGGATCGATGTTGCCCCCACAAAGCACCAGTCCGACCTTTTTGCCTTTGAAGCGCTCCGGGTACTTCAGCAGCGCGGCCAGTCCTGCGGCGCCCGCGCCTTCCACCAGTGTTTTCTCTATTTCCAGCAGCATCACAATGGCCTGCTCAATATCGCCCTCGTCGACCAGTATCAGATCGTCCACCAGGCGCGCAATAACGGCGAGAGGCAGTTTGCCCGGGGAGCCCACAGCAATACCTTCAGCAATGGAACTGGTACCTTGCGGGTAGTGGGTGCCCTTGATCGCGTTCACCATGGCGGGGAAGCGGCTCGTTTGCACACCCACGACCTCGATGCCCGGCCTGATGGCCTTGGCGGCCGTTGCCATGCCGGCAATCAGGCCGCCGCCGCCCACCGCAACAATGAGTGTGTCCAGGTCAGGCACATCCTGCAGCATTTCGAGCGCGATGGTTCCCTGACCGGCCATGATCTGCTCGTCATCATACGGGTGCACAAAAGTCAGGTTTTCCTGCTCGGCCAGCGCCAGCGCATGGGTGCGTGCCTCGTCCAGTGTGTCACCATGCAACACCACCTCGGCTCCGAAACCCCGGGTGCGCTCGACCTTGACGCCCGGCGTGAAGCGGGGCATCACGATGATGGCACGCAAGCCCAGCCGCTGCGCGTGATAGGCCACGCCCTGAGCATGGTTGCCCGCACTCATTGCCACCACACCACGCGTTTCGGGGGGGAGCTGCGCCAGCTTGTTGCAAGCCCCACGTTCCTTGAACGATGCCGTGAACTGCAGGTTTTCAAATTTGAGATACACCTGCGCGCCAGAGATTCCCGACAGGGTTCGAGACACCACACAAGGCGTGTGCAGGATGTGGCCTTGCAGCCGGGCGGCGGCCTGCTGGATATCGTTGAGGTCAATCATGGCAGCCATTATGTGGACTTTTGTGCAGCAGGCGGCCTGTCCGCACTTGGCGCCAAAAAAATCACGCTGCAGCGCAGGGGGCCAAAATATTTTGGCGCAAGGTCTTCCATCCCGGCGCAGTCTGCGTTATGGTGAAACTAATGCACATCGGTTCTGGAGGCGTTTGATGGTCAAGCGTTTGGTTGCTGATATGTCTGGCGGGCTCATGCTCACGTCGCCGGGGCTCAAAGATGCCCCGGTGCTGGACTTGATGTGTTCGCACTTTGTATTGACGCTGGCAGCACGCCAGGGCGCCAGCTTCAATGCGCGACGGGACCTGAACAGCGTGATTTCCCTGGCAGGCCGGCACCTGGTGTGGCCTGTGCCCGTGCTGGCTCGCGTGCGCGAGTTTCTGGCGCGCCGCTGTGTGGCCAATGACTACTGGAAAGGCCACGAAGCGCTGAGCGGTGCAGACTTTCTGGCCCGCTATGGCATCTGGCGCGGACCCTATGAAGAAGGCACGCTGTTTTTCTATCTGGATGAATACGCCAAAGACCAGCCCAAGGATCTGATCACCTTGTTATCCGCCACGGGTGACTGGTTGACCCATGCACTGAAAAAGCAGTCCACGCTGGTCGAGAAAAACATTGATGCACTGGCCGGGCTGTTGCAACTCAACAAGGCCGAACGCGCCTTGTTGTTGTACGGTACGCTGGCCCGTTATCAGCGCGACCTGCGCAGCATTCTGGTGGAGTTCAAGGTCAACAACGCGCCGGAGGCCTATGCGGCCATTGCCCAGGTGGCGGGCGTCAACGCCAGCGAGGTGGGCGAGGCCCTGCGTGCGGGCTCGCGCCTGGAGCGTATCGGGCTGGTCGAAAACCTGATTTCCGAGCACAACATCACCGATCTGGCCGACCTGATGAAGGTCAGCGAAAAGCTGCCACCTGTGCTGATGCGCCAGTACCGCGACCAGGCCGAGCTAATGGCGGTGTTCACC
>JAABRC010000020.1 GCA_011391115.1 Candidatus Egaibacter danicus
GGCGGTCTGACCGTGCGTGCGGCTGAGCATGGGAACATCGGCAAAGGCGTGGGCCATCTCGCGCAGTTTGAGCAGCAGCCGGTCCAGCGCGGGCAGCAGCACCACGTCGCGCGCCGAACGCAGTTGCAGCGCGTGGCTGGTGTTGTTGATGTCTTCGCTGGTGCAGGCAAAGTGCACAAACTCACCAGCACGCAACAGTTCGGGCCGGGACTCGAATTTGGACTTGATCCAGTACTCCACCGCTTTCACGTCGTGGTTGGTGGTTTTCTCGATTTCCTTGATCGCCTCGCCATCAGTTTCTGAAAAATGCTTCACCAGACCCATCAAATAGGTACGCGCGCCGGGTGACAGGGGCTTGAATTCGGCAAAGCCACAGTCGCTCAGGGCGATGAACCAGGCCACTTCCACCTGAACGCGACGGTGCATGTAGCCCTGTTCGCTCATCAGGGGGCGCAGGGCATTGAGTTTGCCGGCGTAGCGGCCATCCAGTGGTGAAAGGGCAGAAATGGTGGAAAAAGTCATACCCCGAATTGTAGGATGCAGGCCCATACGTGCCCATTTCCAGCAAATTTTTGTACCCTTTGGCTAGAATCAGTCACAAGGGAAAATAAACAAACCATGAAATTAATCGGATCCACCTCCAGTCCCTACGTGCGCAAGGTCCGCGTTGTCATGGCTGAAAAAAAGCTGGACTACGCTTTTGTGACCGACAACGTCTGGGGCGCTGACACGAATATCAGCGAATCCAACCCCCTTGGCAAAGTGCCTTGTCTGATCATGGAGGGCGCGGAAGCCCTGTTTGATTCGCGCGTCATCGTGGAATACCTTGACACCCTTTCTCCGGTGGGCAAACTGATTCCGACGGTGGGGCGTGAGCGGGCTGAAGTCAAAACCTGGGAGGCGCTGGCTGATGGCGTGCTCGACGCATCCATACTGGCGCGGCTGGAGGCCACCTGGGACGGCCGCACCAAGGCACAGCGCAGCCAGGCATGGATTGATCGCCAACTGGGCAAGGTGGCTGCCAGCCTCAAAGCCATGAACAAAGGCTTGGGCGACAAACCCTACTGTTCAGGCATTCACATGAGCCTGGCCGATATCGCTGTGGGTTGTGCTTTGGGTTATCTGGAGTTCCGCTTTCCCGAAATTGCCTGGCGGGTGGACTACCCCAATCTGGCCAAGCTGCAGGACAAGTTGATGTTGCGCCCCAGTTTCATGGATACGATACCGGCCTGACCTGGGTCAGGCGGCCGGCCTAGCTGTTCGCCCGCTTTTTCAGCCAGCGCATCAAGCCGCCTACCATGGGCAGTTTCTCGTACAGCTCTTCGGCTGCATCCCAGTAGTCGCGGTGCAGCGTGATTTGCCCGAGTTCATTCAGGACCAGGTGCGAGCCCCCGCAAATGGTCTGGTCGACATCTCGTTGAAAGTTACGAAACCGGAATCTGAATTCCCACGTCAGAAAACACTGCCCCTTGTCCACCACCTTGTTGGTGACCACGAAGCGCGGCGAATCGAGCGCCACATACATATGACTGAAAATTTGCTGAATGGCAGTCAGTCCCTGTACGTCGTTAAACGGGTCTTTGAAACGCGCCTGCCCAGCATAAATGTCGCCCAGAAGTTTTACACGCTGTGGCGACAGCGCCTCAAACGCATCGATGATGCGTTCAACAGAAAACTCCGTTGGGTTGTTCGCAGGGTTCATAGGTTGGTGAATCGGCGTGTGAGGGTGAAGTACAGCCGGTAGGGTAGCAGTTGCAGCGCCTTCATCCACAGCGTGAAGCGTTTGGGGAAATGCATTTCAAAGCGGCCCTGTGCCCAACCTTTCACGATCTCGGTCGCTGCCTGCTCGGGGGAAATCAGTGCCGGCATGGTGAACTGGTTTCGTGCGGTCAGGGGCGTCTCCACAAATCCGGGGTTAATGATGGACACGCCGATACCCTTGTCATGCAGGTCCAGATACAGTGTCTCCGCCAGGTTGATCAGGGCCGCCTTGGTAGGGCCATAGGCCAGGCTTTGGGGCAGACCCCGGTAACCCGCCACGCTGCCCATCAGGCTGATGTGCCCCGGCTTGCCCGCCAGCGCCTGAGCCAAAAAGTGCGGCAGCACGGCATCGAGCATATTCAGTGCGCCAACATAATTGATCTGTACGTGGCGCAGCATGTCGGCAAGGTCCAGGCGCTCGGCGCGCATCTCGCGGTAGTGGCCCGCGCAATACACCACACAGTCCAGCGGGCCCCGGCTCAGGATGATGTCGGCGGCAGCTTTCACCGATTGCGCATCCGCGGCATCCAGCGGCTGTGCGACGGCGCCCACGTGCTCTGCCACAAAGCGGTTCAAGCCTTCGGCACTGCGGGCCGACACAACCACTTTGGCACCCAGCTTGTGCAGAGCCGCTGCGGTCGCGCGGCCGATGCCGGTGGACGCACCCACCAGCCAGACGACCTTGCCTTGCCAGTTCTGTATTTGCGGATTCAATGACATCAAGCGGTTTCCAGAAAATGTTGCTATTGTTTTAGTAGCTATTGGCGCATAGCAGACGGGGGCTAGAGTCTTCTTTAGCGCTTGAAAAACGACAAGGTGACCTCGCCAAGGTGAAAACCGAATTTGCTCATGACTGCCTTGTTGAGCATCACCTTGTCGCTCACCAAGTACATCCAGTCGTCAAAGTCGACGTTGTAAACCGTGCCATCCACAGTCAAAGCCATCGTGTAGGTCCAGTGAAAGGCGTTGCCCCGCTCCTGCCCGCTGGCCGTGCCCACCACGTCATCGGCGCGGCCGGTGTATTGGCTTTGCCCTTGTGCGTCCGTCGTGCGGGTGAGCCGCCAGATGCGCTTTTGCTTCGTTCCATCAGAGTAGGTGAAGTCTTCGTCCAGCACGCCCTCGTTGCCCTGCCAACTGCAGTTCATCACCACGGTGAAGCGTTTGATGACGATGCCCGAGCGGTCGGTGAACACGCCGTAGGCGTCCAGCGTGCCGTTGAAATACTGACGCAGGTCCAGCACCGGTTTTTCGCTGGCGTAGTCCGTAATTTGCTGCGAGGCGCAGCCCGTCAACGCACCGGTTAATGCGGCGGTAGTGGCGATGGCGCCGCCCGAGAGAAGGAGTCGTCGTTTCATGGTGTTGTTCCTGCGGGGGCATGCGCGTTTGCGGGCCGGATGATCAGAAAATACAAAGCCGCCGAAGCCGCCAGTTTGAGCAGGCAGGGCAGCACGCAATACGCGACCGTGAGCGCCTGCAAGGCGGCTTCGTTGCTCACACCGGGTGCATAGCCAAACAGCCCGAGCAGTGGCAAGGCCAGGCCAGCGGCCAGCGCCAGATTGAGTTTGGTGGCGAAATTCCACCAGCCAAAGTAAGCCCCTTCGGCGCGACCCCGGTCACCGGCATCCAGAATCACACCGGCAAGCAGGGCACCCGGTAAAGCCAGATCCGTCCCCAGCGCCACGCCAGACAGCGCACAGACGATGACGAAGGCGACCGTGTCACCGGTGCCCAACTGCGTGGCCCAGATGAATACAACCATGGCCAGCACCATGCCGGCCAGCCAGCTGCGTGCCAGCCCGATGCGCTGGACCACTTGCAGCCACATCGGGATCGACAGGGCTGCGCACAGAAAGTAGCTGCCCAGAAAAACTGGTTCCATCTCTCTTGACGCTTGCAGGCGGTCCTGCACAAAAAACAGCACCAGCGTGGCGGGCACCGCGCTGGCAATGCCGTTCAGCACAAAAACGGTGATCAGGCGGCGAAAGGCGGGTCGACTGAATGGCAACCAGAGGGTTGGTCGAGCCCCGTGATGTTCGGGTGAATGAGCTGTCGGCAACCGTTGTACGACGGGATGCACAGCCGAATACCAGGCCAACCAGCCAACAACCAGTGCTATCCAGAAGATAGTGACCATCGCAGGCAGTCCGAAGGCTACAGGTGCGATGGATGCCAGCAACACACCCACAAGTCCCAGGCCTTCACGCCATGCCACGATGCGGCTGCGCTGGGCCTCGTCACCGCCCAACATGGCGCCCCAGGACTGATGGGTCACACTCACGGCGCTGTAGGCGGCGTAAGTCACCACCAACCATGCCGTGGCATACAGAACCAATGCGCCGGGCTCTCGGGTCGGCGGGAAAAACAGCAGCGCAAAACCCAGCGCCAGAACCAAAGCCGCCACCGCACCAAACATCAGCACGCTTTGGATGGACCGCGCATACAACCGATCGCTCCAGCGGCCGATCAGCGGGTCAATGAATGCGTCAAACAACCGCGCACCCAGCAGCACGGCGCCCAGCGTGGCCAGCGGCATGCCAAATTCACGTGCATAGTGGTTGGGCAAAATCACATACAGCGGCAACGCCACAAAGGCCAGCGGCAAGCCCAGCAGGCCGTAGCGCAGCCCCTGTTGTGTGGTGAACGCGCCCGGTGTTGTCATGGAGTGGCTTGCGCGAGCAGGGCCTGGCGAAGACGGGGCTCGGAGGTGTCGGGCAACAGCCAGATGCCGAAGAACAGGCGCGCAAACTCAACGTCGCGAATGTCTCCGGTCAACTGGCCATTGGTCAGGAACTGCACGCCCATGCCAGGCCGGTTCACGCCCGATATCCGGTCGCCAGCCTTGACGCTGGGGAAGGCGTCGCGCAGGGCGCGTTCCCACTGTTGGGTCCGGGCAACGGGGATGTTTTGCAGACGCCGCATCTCGTCCAGAGAACGGCGGGTGATGTCTTCGCTGCTGAAGTCGCGCAGGTAACTCAGCTCCAGAGCAAACGCGTGCCGTTCATATTCCGTGGCCTTGAAGCCTGGCGTCACCCACAGGCTGGCGTTGTAGACGTCAAAGCCCCAGTACGTCAGTTTGGAAGAGCCCGCCAGTGTGGCCGAGGGCAAAGACCCCCGCAGCTCTGCAGGCATGGTTTGCGCCGAACTTTGCATGCTAAAAAGCATTCCAGCCCATACCAATATTGCGTGAGCAGCTATTTTTTTCATAGTGATGGCTTGACCAGTGTGTATTGCACCAGATCAATATTGGCCTTGTCGAAAGCTGCTTCGCAGTAAGCGAGGTAAAACTCCCAGATGCGCATGAAGCGCTCGTCAAAGCCCAGTGCCAGGATTTGCGGGCGCTTGGCCAGGAAAGCATCGCGCCAGCGTCGCAAGGTTTCGGCGTAGTCCTGACCAAAGGCGAATTCGTCTACCACCAGCAAGCCCGCTGCTGCGGCCTCCCGCCGGAATTCTTTTGGGCAAGGCAGGCAACCGCCGGGAAAGATGTATTGCTGGATGAAGTCCGTGGAACTGATGTAGCGCTCAAACAGTGCGTCGTCGATCACGATGCTCTGGATGCAGGCGCGGCCGCCGGGTTTGAGCAGTCGGCTCACGGTCTGGAAGTAAGTTGGCCAGTATTCGCGGCCCACGGCTTCGACCATCTCGATCGAGCAGATGGCATCAAACGGCCCATCGGTGATGTCACGGTAGTCCTGCAGCCGCAGGTCGGCTGTTTGTCCCGGCCCGTTGGGCACGGCAAATCGGGCCATGCGCTGGTTGGCAAACGCCAGCTGCTCGGTGCTCAGCGTCACGCCGGCTAGCGTGGCTCCAAATTCGGTGGTGGCCATCTCGGCCAGCGCGCCCCAGCCGCAGCCAATTTCCAGCACCCGGTCGCCGGGTTTGACGTGGGCCATGCGCAAGGCACGACGTACTTTGGCCAGCTGCGCATCGCGCATGGGCTGGGCGTGTCCCTCCTCAAACCAGGCGGACGAGTAATTCATCGTGTCGTCCAGCCACAACTCATAAAACGCGTTGCCCAGGTCGTAGTGCGCGTGGATGTTCTTCTGGCTGTTGGTGCGCGTGTTGCGGTTGAGCAAATGTTTAATGCGGTACAGCAGGCGCCCTGCCCAGGTGCCGTAAATCACGTCTTCCACCTCTTGCCGATTAGCGATGAATACCTTGAGCAGATCGGTCAGGTTGGGGGTGGTCCAGTCACCAGCGATATAACTTTCTGCAAAACCGATGTCGCCTGACTTGAGCGCCGCGCTGCACACGTTCCAGTTGCGAAGGGTCAGCGCGGCGGCAGGGGCCTCGCCGTGCGCCACGACATGATCAGTATGCGTGCCGAAACGCTGCATCGAGCCATCAGGCAGTTGCACCGTGAGCGAGCCATGGTGCAGACGCTGCAAGAGTCTGAGCGCGGTGCGTGCGGCAGCAGGCGCGTTTTTTGGAGCCGGGAAGCTTGGATCGACGGTCGTGGTATTCATGCTGGAGAGTCAGGGTTGGCCGGCCGTTATCGGGTGACAAAGGTGTCAGGTGGTTCAGGTTTGTTGAAAAACTTCACGCGCTTGATCCACAGGCGCAAGGCTTGCGAATGGATGTGAAAGACCACACCCAGCGTCATGGCCGGGTAGCGCCACAGCGCCCGGGAAATGGCTTGCCGGGTTGCCGGTACCAGCGTGCCGCTGACGCTGGTCTGCAGCAAGGGTCCCGTTGCGTCGTCGTAGTCGATGCGCGCCACGGTCTTCTCCACACCTTCGTGCGTTGCCCGCATGAACCTGAAACGATACGTGCCTTCCACCTTGCAAAACGGTGATACATGAAACACTTTGGCCGCGCGCAGTTCAGCACCCAGCTTCGGCGCATCCAGCAGGTAGCAATGGCGCTCGCCAAACGTGTTGTTCACTTCCACCACGATGGCGCGCAGCGAGCCGCCATCGTCATCAGCGTGGCGATGGCAATACCAGAAGCTCACCGGCTTGAAGGTATAGCCCAGCACGCGTGGATAGCAGTGCAGCCAGACTTCGCCGGTGGCATCCAGAATGCCTTCGCGCTGGAGCAGTTCGTCCAGCCAGGTGATGGCGCCGCCCTGCTCAGGCGTGCGTCCATCACCGTGGTCCCTGTCAAAGAAGCTCAACGCTGCACGCCGGTTGATGGCAAGTGTGTGTGGCACCGCAGCCGCCTGCTGATGTTGCAGGGTCCGCATGGGCAGCATCAGAAAATAGGTTGCGTAGGCGAAAGCGTTGTATGCCGGGCTCAAGCGCGTATGGCGTACCTGGCCAAAGCCGATCAGCGGGATGGCTGGGTTGGATGTCATGCTGCCACTGCCTCCGGCCTGGCCACTTTGCGTGCCACGCCAGATGCCGCAATCTCACCCAACAGCAGTCGTGCAACGCCCAGACCGGCCTTGAGGCCATCTTCATGGAAGCCGTAACCCATCCAAGCGCCGCAGAAATAGGTGTCTCGCTGGCCCTGCAATTGCGGTACCTGTTCCTGTGCTTTTACGGCGGCCAGATCGAAGACGGGATGTGCGTAGTGGTATTCACCCATCACGTTGTTGCTCGGGATTTCGCGTAATGGATTCAACGACACCACGACAGGTTGCTGCCAGGGCAGTGGCTGCAGCCTGTTCAGCAGGTAATGCAGGCAAACCTGGCGGGATTGCTCGCTCGCGCTTGGGGAGCGTTCGTAATTCCATGCAGCCCAGGCGATTCTTTTTGCAGGCAAAACCGAGGGGTCTGTGTGCAGCACGGCACGATTCGCCTGGTATTTGATGGCGCCCAGAGTCCTGCGCTCCTGTGCCGTGGGTTCACCCAGCAGGGCGAGGGCCTGGTCAGAATGCGTGGCTACCACCACTTTGTCAAAGTGCTCGATGGCCTGGCCGGTGAAGATGCGCACGCCACCTCCTTGATCAGCACGGAGCCGTTCGATCCGCTTTACCGATGCGTTCAGGCGTTTGTCGGCAATTCTGGAAACAATTTTGTCCACGTAGTGCCTGGCACCGCCCTTCACCGTCCACCACTGGGGGCGGTTGCTTACCTGAATCAGGCCATGGTTGTGACAGAACCGGATCATCGTGGATACCGGAAACTGCAGCATCTGGTTGGTGGGGCAACTCCAGATGCAGGCCATCATCGGCAGGAAGTACCAGTCACGAAACTCCTTGCTGAGGCGATGTTCATTCAGGAAATCGCCCAGCGGCTGTGCCAGCTGTGCTTCCTGATTGCTTTCGGCGATACGTGTGCACAGCGCGTTAAACCGGGTCAGATCGCGCAGCATGCGCAGAAAGCGCCCGTTCAGCAGATTCCCCCGCTGGGCGAAAACCGTATTCAGGCTGGAGCCACTCCACTCCAGTTTGCGCGCGCCATCCGGCGCTTGCACGGAAAACGACATATCCGATTTGGCGGTTTCCACGCCCAATTCGGCAAACAGGTTGATCAGGTTGGGATAGGTGCGCTCATTGAACACCAGAAATCCGGTGTCGACGCCAAACGCCCTGGGCTGACCAGTCCCGGCAGCAGGCAGCGTGACATCGACCGTGTGGGTGTGGCCACCAAAATAGTCGCCGGCCTCAAACAGCGTGATGTTGGCTTTTCCCTGCAGCTTGTGGGCAACCGACAGGCCAGAGATGCCTGAGCCGACGATGGCGACCTTCATGGCCGCCGCTCCAGCGCGACAGAGAAAGGGAAAGTTGCCGCGAAGCGCCCCGAAACGAACAAGGGGGAGGAGGAGAAAAACCGCCTCGGGGTTGTGCCCGGGCCTGAGGCGCCGGCACGGCTTCGCAGCAGAAAAACAGCGATGGGTCCAAACGGGCACCATCTGTCACATGATCCGGTTTCGACACCCGTTCCTCGCCGAGAGTTCCCCGTTAGGGCAACCGGTGTTGATACACGCTGTAAATACCTTTTTGTACGCATGAGGCATATTATATACTGATAGGTATTAAAAAGACCGATTAGTAATTTCAAGCCGTATTCAAGATGGGCTGCTGATCAGGGGGTGGCATGAATCCGGTCCGGTACCGTTCGTATCCTCACGCGAAGCACCAGCATTTGTAATGGTTTATTCATGCTGGCAAACTAGAATCAATTCGTATGACCGCAGTACAAGAGACAACAACCCAAAGGCGCACCATGCTTTACCCGGAACTTTTCAGACAACTCGAATCAGTTCGTTGGGACATGGAGAAAGACGTTCCATGGGGCTCGTTTGACGCCACCAAACTGACGGACGAACAGGCACAAACCATCCGGATGAATGCGATCACCGAATGGTCAGCACTGCCTGCGACCGAGATGTTCCTGCGCGATAACCGGGAAGACTCCGATTTCTCGGCCTTCATGTCGATCTGGTTTTTTGAAGAGCAAAAGCACTCACTGGTGCTGATGGAATACCTGCGGCGCTTCCGGCCGGAGTTGGTGCCCACCGAGGAAGAGTTGCATGACGTGCGGTTTGAATTCGACCCGGCGCCGGCGCTGGAGACGCTCATGCTGCATTTTTGCGGCGAAATCCGCCTGAATCACTGGTACCGCCGTGCCAGCGAATGGCACACCGAGCCGGTCATCCAGAACATTTACACCAAGCTCAGCCAGGACGAGGCGCGTCATGGGGGTGCCTACTTGCGATACATGAAGCGGGCCATCAATACATTCGGTCTGGAGGCAAAAACTGCTTTCGCGAAGGTGGGTGTGCTGATGGCCAGTGCCCGGCGTACGGCGCAGGCGCTGCACCCGACCAACCTGCACGTGAACAAGATGCTGTTCCCGCGCGACACCATTCAAAGCCGGCTGCCCAATCCGGAGTGGCTGGAGCACTGGCTGGATAAACAGATCAATTTTGATGCGGTATGGGAGACCAAAGTGGTCGAACGCATCCTGCACAACATGAGTCTGCTGCTGGATCGCAGCTTCTCCACGGTGCAGGAACTCAACAGATACCGCAAGGAACTGGCCCGTGAGTTGGGCTCATCGCTGGCGCCCGCAGCGCTACCAGGGGCGGTCTGAAGCCGCTGGCAGCGTCAGCGGCATGAGCCGTTCCAGGTTGATCTTGATCTTGACGTCGCGTTGTGAAACGCTGGCGACGATGTGGAAAGCCGGTTGGCTGGTGTCTCGGGTGCTGTTCTCCAGGGTTGGCATGCCTTCCTTGTTCACCAGCACCGCTACCTTGGGCGTCGCGGCATTGAGCCCCCGACGGACCACTACACCAATTTCGTGGTTCGCCAGGCGCACGAAGGATCCTGGCGAGTAAACGCCAACCGCCTTGATCAAGGCCGCCCCCGCGTCATCAATTGCCTTGCTTTCGTCAAAATAACTGGCCTGCATGGCCGCTGCAGGAGCAATGGGCAGGCGAGAGGCGCGGGGCGCCAGTGATGCAGCAAACAGATCGGCACGCTGGATCAGGCGACCCATTTGCTGGCCCGGTGACCGGGGCTGCAAAGGACCTGGTGTCTTGTTGTGATGCTCACGCACAGCTTCGAGCCAGGTGGCATCAGTCACACCCATCTGCACCAGCAGATCTGCGGAACGAACAGCATGTTCATCGACTATTTTTCGCTGTTCCGGGCGGGGCGGTTCCATCTGGAGCGCCAGGCGATCCTGCAATTCGATCATGCCGACATTCATCGTGAGTGCGGCTTTGCAGATGGAGGCTTCCATCTCGGGTGGCCACTTCAGCACTTCTCGCACGGCAAGACCGCACATCACGCTCACCAGCATGGCTTCTGTAGCACTGTACAGGCGCGGTTCCGTGGCTGACAGATAAATCAGGGCAAACAGCGCGCCATCCGGGTTCCGGTGGGAATGGTGGCTCAGGTTGGCCTGGAGTTTCTCCAGGCGCTCCAGAAAATGGACCGGGTTGTGGTCGCGCAGCAGGGCATTGGTTTGTACCTGCAGGTCCAGCCAATTGGGCCCGTCGTCTGCTGAAACACGTGGCGTGTCCAGATCGCTGGTGGAAAGCTGGGCTACAGCGATCTGCCCCAGCGGTTTGTTCTGACGCACCAATGCGTGCAGCTTGCCCACGTAGGCGCGGTGATGGCTTTCGGATTCAGTAACGTCCACATACAGATTGAAACCTCGCCCCACCATCGCCTGCAAGTCACGGCGTGACTGGACCACAAACCCTTTGTGGGCGAGTAACCTGCCATCTTCGCTGCGCAGTGCAAAAGGAAGAGGCTGTCCGATCCGGACGGACTCGACATTGACAGTAATGAGGTTCATGAGTTTGTCGGCTTCATGTCCCTGTCATCGACACATCGCAACCAAGCTTGAGGGGCGTAGTTGCTGCAACTCAGGCGAGATCAGGTGGAGGGAGACCCGAAGACCGCGGTCCAGACGGCCAGGATGGCATCTCGCTCCACTTGAAGTGAGTCAGCGCTGACTTGTGTTGGTTCCTCATTGAGTCGCGCACGGTGCTGCACATGGCGGAGCTGCCGGTAGGCATTCGCCGCTGCATCTCCCGCGCCGTTGGGCAGCAGGTCGCAACGCTGGGCCCGTTGCAGCAGCGCAATATTGCCCACGTTGGGCAATAACTCCGGATGGTTGCGTGCCTGGGACAGCACCAGGAACTGAACGGCAAATTCGGCGTCCACCATGCCACCGGGGCTGTGCTTGACATCAAACATGTCACTCTTGACCGGATGCGCCGAGCGGACCTTCTCGCGCATGCTCACAATTTCCGCGGCGAGGCCATGCGCATCGCGCGGCGCCTCAATCACGGAATGACGGATGGCGTCAAAGCGCCGGCTCAAGCGAGCATCACCCAGCACGAACCGCGCGCGGGTCATGGCCTGGTGTTCCCACGTCCAGGCCGTATTGCTGCCGCGCTGCTGCTGGTAGTTGGCATAGGCGGCAAATGTGGTGATCAATAATCCTGAGTTGCCATTTGGCCGCAAGGCTGTATCGATTTCGTACAGATCGCCTTCACCCGTCTTGACGGTCAGCCAGTTGATCAGCTTTCGCACCAGTGTGGCGTAAACCTCGCCGGCGCGCTCATCGTCGTCTTCATAGACAAAAACGATGTCCAGGTCACTGCCGTACCCCAGTTCCTTCCCGCCCAGCTTGCCATACGCGATGATGGCAAACTGGTGGTTCTCGCGATGCCGGCTTTTCAGGCGGCTCCAGCACCACTGCGTGGCCACGCGCAGCACCGAGTCGGCCAGTGCGCTTAAATCATCGGCAACCTGTTCGACGGTGAGCTTTTGCTCCACGTCGCGCGCCAGCGTCCTGAACACTTCAGCGTGGTGGGCCCGTCGCAACAGATTCAGCAGTCTTTCTTCGTCATCTTCTCCGGTAACCCGCAGCGATTGACGCCGCTGCTCCAGTTCGTTTTCGAATTCAGCCGCAACAAACCGTTCTTCCAGCATGTTGTCGCCAGCCAGTTCATCAATGACCCCGGGGTGTTTGAGCAGGTAGCGCGCAGGCCACCTGGCCGCACCCAGCAGGCGCAATAAGCGCTCATGCACCAGTGGCCGCTCCAGCAGCAACGCCAGGTAACTCTCGCGACGCAACAACGGCTCGATCCAGTCGGCGATGCGCACGGCAGCCTCTTCGCTAACCTTGCCCTCGCGCAACCACTGGCCCGTGCGCCCCACCAGCCGAACCAGCCGGGTGCGGGACTCTTCTTTCAGTGCCAGCACGCGCGGGTGGTCACGCCACAGTGCCACCCGGTCCCGGAATGCTGACGGAAGCTGCTCAAGCAGCTCATCCATGTCAGTGGCCATGGTGGCGCCGGCTTTGCCGCCGTTGCAGTTCTTGCACTCCTTTTGACCGCCACCCAGCAGGGAGTCAAATTCCTGTGCGATCAGTTCGCGCCAGGTGTCCAGCTGGGCCAGAAATGGCTGGGCTGAGTCAAACAGCATGGTCTGGGCTATCCAGGCCAGATCGTCGTCCTGTGTTGGCAACAGGTGGGTTTGCTGGTCATCCAGATACTGGATGCGATGCTCCACCTGTCGCAGGAATATGTAGGCCTGCGATAGCGCATCGGCAGTGGTCTGCGGCATGAGGCCCGCTTTGGCAAGACGTTGCAAGGCTGCCAGAGTTGGTCGTGTGCGCAACTCCGGAAATTGTCCGCCACGAACCACCTGCAGCAACTGGACGATGAATTCCACCTCCCGTATGCCACCCCGTGACAACTTGACGTCGTTTGCCCGCTCCGGGCGTCCAGCGCTGCGTTTGGAAGCATGATCACGGATCTGCTTGTGCAGCACGCGCAGCGAGTCGAAGACGTTGTAATCCAGATATCGCCGGAAAACGAATGGCAGTACCACGTCGCGCAGCCCCAGGACGGATCCCTCCGACACCGCGCTGGCGGGTGCAACCACCCGGCTCTTGAGCCAGGCAAATCGTTCCCACTCGCGGCCCTGAACGTGAAAATATTCCTCCAGTGCACCCAGTGACAGGGCTGCAGGGCCGGAATTGCCATTGGGCCGCAAGGCCAGATCGACGCGAAAAACAAAACCGTGTTCGGTCGTGTCACCAATCAGGCTGAAAATTTGCCGCACGGCCTTGGTGAAGTACTCATGGTTGGAAATCCTTCCGCGCCCCTCTGGGCTGCTGCCGCTGGTTTCGCCATCCTGGTCGTAAACGTAAATCAGGTCAATGTCGCTGGAAACATTCAGTTCCCGGGCGCCAAACTTGCCCATCCCCACGACCCACAGGCTGGCACGCCGGCCTTGCGCAGTCAATGGAGCGCCGTGTACTTCGTCCAGTGATTGCAGGGCGTGGGTGCAGGCCTGATCCAGTGCAAACTCCGCCAGGTCGGTCATGACCGATGTGACACCCTGCAACGAGGCTGCCTGGTCGCAGTCCACTGACAGCAGGCGCTCCAGCACCAGTTGTCGC
>JAABRC010000201.1 GCA_011391115.1 Candidatus Egaibacter danicus
GGGCAAGCAGGCGCAGGCCGCTTTGTGCGGCGTTGGCAGATCGGCATCAACCGGGCGTTTTTCGCGCAGCCATTTGGGGTAGCCGCCGTCCAGCAGAGCCACGCCAGGGTGGCCGAGCCAACGCATCATCCACCACAGCCGGACGGCCATGGCGCCATAACTGTCGTCATATACGACCACTTGCTTATTGACGCCGATCCCCCATCCGCAGAGCTTTTCGGTCAGCACGCGTGGATCGGGCAGCGGATGTCGCCCCGTTGTGTCAGTGGCGAGAGCAGAGAGATCCTCATCCAGATGAACATAGCGGGCACCCGGAATGTGGGCTTTCACGTAGGCCAGACGACCAGCCTCGGTGTCGGTGAGGGTAAAGCGGCAGTCCAGAACAACCCAGTTCGGATTGTCCAGATGTGCGGCCAGGTCTTCGGTGGTAACGAGGGTATTGGAAAACATGAACGGAGCCGTGAATGGTGCGCTTCAAGTTGGAAACGGGCAGCGTGGCATCGCCACGCTGCCCGTTTCTAGGGGGGTGTTGCCCGAATCAGTAACCACCCTTGCCGAAAGGCTTGGGCAGGCCAGCGACGCGGCAGCCCTGGCGGGCAGGCATGTTGGGGAACAGTTCGTACAGCGTTTTTTTCCAGTCCACGCCTTCGTGCAGGTCGGTCAATTCGGCGACCATATTGCGGAAGTTTGGGGTCTGGCCGTCATCCTTGTACTTGTCACGCAGGTAATTGACAACTTGCCAGTGGGCGTCGGTCAGTTTGATGCCTTCGGCTTCGGCAATAACCGGGACGATTTCGTCGCTGAAATTGGCTTCCAGCAGAAACTCCTCTTCGCCTGTTTCCAGTTCTTCGCCGTTTAACATGTAACCCATGATTGCTACTCCTTTCAGGTTTGGTTTTCTAAAGAATCACCGGTGCGACCGGTGCAATGGATTTATGCGGAATAAATATCCCGCAGCCTAGCAAACGGTTGCGTCCCAAGCCTTCGTCCTGAATCTGCAAGGACTTGTGCGGTGGCACGTCGTGCAACATCAAGCTATAGCCATTAAGCGGGCCGGATGCGCTTTGCAGGGTCTGTGGCTTGCCGCAGATAAACCCGCAGTGCAACTTGAAGTGCTCATCCAGCTCGCGCATCACGTCCTGGACGAATTGTTCTTCACCGACACTACCTGTGTCAACGAAATGGGCATAGATGTGAGCAAACGGACTGAACGCCCGTGTCTTGAAATTACCAATCTGCAAGGACTGACCATCCAGATTCAGCGTCTGGCCGACCAGTTGTTGCGCGACATCTACCCGGATCTTGGGCACGCGTAAAAACAGTTTGGTGCGCCGGTTGATGTTGAGCGTAGTGTCGCCACTGTTGGTTTCGGCGCCTTTCAGATGCTGGATGCCGCTACCCGTATCTTCGCCAAGCCATGGCAATGCTTTCTGCAGGGCGTCAGACAGCATCTGGGCGCTGTCGGCCGGTATGGTCGTGCCGACCAGATCGAACTGCAGGTCGATCAGGGTAGGAGTGTATTCCTCTGGCTTGTTCTCAGGCCAGCCCGCCCAACTCAAGATGCGTCCCCCTGATGATCCTTACCCCAGGCCTGCATCAACGCCCCCCACTTTTGAGCGCTGAGGGGGTCCACGTCAAAAATGGTGAAGCGTTTAGCTTCGCGAATGCGGATGCGCAGGAACGGCACGCCACCCGACTCATGAGTCAGGTGGTGAAATTCAATTTCCTGGCCGCCAAAGGGCAGTCGCATTTTGTCTAGAGGCGTAATTTCTGGCATGGAATCTCGACCCGCGTTGCTGAATTTATGTATGGAACGTTCCGTTTGCGGGTAACGGAACCGCATGACTCTAACGTTTATGAGGGATGGGGCCCCGTATTTCAACCCTGTTAGTGCCAGGGCCTTGCGTTCACAACAATATTTTAATACTCTTATCGGTTCCTGTGGCGGGCGCGTAATGTCTCGCCTTTCGTCTGGGTAAGGTATTACCGGGCTTGGGAAAGCCGTCTACTCCTTTTGGGTAGGTAATGGCCTATCACGATGGGGTAAGTGATTTACCCATGAGAATGATGGTGGCGCGGCGGTCAAGCCAATACGATGTTGGGATACCGTTAGGCTATCGGCTCAAGCGGGCATTTCGAAATGTTCTAGGAGAGAAAACTATGGCAAAGAAGATGATTGATACGCCCAATCTGGACGAGCTAGAGAAAGGCCCGTGGCCCAGCTTCGTGACCGGACTGAAGCGTCTGGCTAATGATAACGACATGATGGTTGACCTGATGGGTCAGTTGGAAACGTCCTACCAGCACATGAAGGGTTACTGGAAGGGTGGTACGGTTGGTGTGTTTGGTTACGGTGGTGGCGTGATCCCCCGCTTCACCGAATTGAAAGATGCAAACCACCAGCCGCTGTTCCCTGAGGCTGCCGAATTCCACACGCTGCGTATCCAGCCGCCCCCTGGCATGCATTACACCTCCGATCTGCTGCGCAAGATGTGTGACGCATGGTCGGCAACCGGTGGTTCGGGTCTGATCGCGTTCCATGGCCAGTCTGGCGACATCATGCTTCAAGGCTGTAAGACGGCTGACGTGCAGCCCGCGTTTGATGCGTTCAACGAAATGGGCTTCGACCTTGGTGGCGCCGGTCCTGCGTTGCGCACCTCGATGTCCTGTGTTGGCGCGGCTCGTTGCGAGATGTCCTGTTTTGATGAGGCTAAGGCCCTGCGCACCGTCATCAACAACAACATTGACGACATGCATCGTCCGTCACTGCCCTACAAATTCAAGTTCAAGTTCTCCGGTTGCCCGAATGACTGCGTGAACGCCATTCAGCGTTCCGATATGGCGACCATCGGTACCTGGCGCGACAACATCCGTGTCAACGAAGCCCAGGTTCAGGATTACTACAAGGCGCACGGCATGTCTGATCTCGTCAACGACGTGATCAGCAAGTGCCCGACCAAGGCCATTACACTGCTCGCTGCCGACAAGGTTGTTGCCAGCGCAACGGTTTCCACCGCGGCCCTGGGTGATGGCAACGTGATGTGTATCGACAACAAAAACTGCGTACGTTGCATGCATTGCCTGAACGTGATCCCCGGTGGCTTGCTGCCTGGTGTTGACAAGGGTGTCAGCATTCTGGTGGGCGGTAAGAGCGTGCTGAAGATTGGTGCAACCATGGGTACCGTGGTGATCCCGTTCATGAAGCTCGAGTCTGATGAAGATTTCGAAAAGCTGAACGAACTGTCACGCAACATCATCGACTTCTTCGCTGAAAATGCGCTGGAGCATGAGCGTACCGGTGAAATGATCGAGCGTATCGGTCTGGCCAACTTCCTCGAAGGCATGGATATCCCGGTTGATCCCCGCATGATCAGTCAGCCGCGTGCCAACCCCTACTTCCGTGGCGACGACTGGGACGAGCAGGTCGAGAAGTGGAACGAGTACAAAGAGTCCGCAGCTTAAGTTTCGTTTAACGCGGGTTCCGGCGCGAACCGGGGCCCGTGCAATCAATCAGTTGGAGATAAAACATGGCAGAAATGCGTCCGCCTATTGAATCCGGCGCACCGGATCCGATGCCCTACATGCACCCTGTGATGGTGAAAAACTATGGCAAGTGGTCTTTCCATAGCCATCCGAAGCCGGGTGTTCTTTATCATCGCGCCGAGTCGGGCGATGAAGTCTGGACCGTTAAAGCAGGTACGGCACGCCAGATGGATCACTACACCATTCGGGAGTTGGCTGACATTGCTGACCAGTTTGGTGATGGTTTCGTGCGTTTTACCGCGCGTTCCAATATTGAATACATGGTGTCCGATGGCGCCAAGGTTGAGCCGCTGATCAAGGCGCTGAACGACAAGGGTTACCCCATTGGCGGCACCGCCAACTCGGTGTCGATGATTTCGCACACCCAGGGTTTCCTGCATTGCGACATTCCGGGCACCGATGCTTCCGGCGTGGTCAAGGCGCTGATGGATGAGTTGTACGACGACTTCGTCAAGTGCGAAATGCCTAACCGGGTCAAGATGTCGACCTCCTGCTGCGAAATCAACTGCGGCGGCCAGGCTGACATTGCCATCATCATGCAGCACACCAAGCCGCCAAAGATCAATCACGATCTGGTCGCCAACGTGTGTGAGCGTCCTTCCGTTGTGGCACGTTGCCCGGTTGCGGCAATTCGTCCCGCGCTGGTGAACGGCAAGCCTTCGCTGGAAGTGGATGAGAAGAAATGCATTTGCTGCGGCGCTTGCTTCCCTCCCTGTCCTCCGATGCAGATTAACGATTCCGAGCATTCCAAGATCGCAATCTGGGTGGGCGGCAAGAACTCAAACGCACGTTCCAAGCCGACCTTCCACAAACTGGTTGCGAGCGGTCTGCCGAACAATGCACCGCGCTGGCCGGAAGTGGGCGAAGTGGTCCGGAAAATTCTGGCCACCTACAAGGCAGATGGCAAGCCTTGGGAGCGTATGAATGACT
>JAABRC010000202.1 GCA_011391115.1 Candidatus Egaibacter danicus
AGGGGCACGCTAAAGTCCGGCCCCGTTAAGTCGATGTAAACGCTAGGCAGGAACATAACCTAGACGGGACGTTGATTCATGGACTTGAACGCATTGCTGGCCCAGCAGATTGCTCTGCCGAGCATTCCCAAAGTGGCGGCAGTGCTGCTCAGTGAGCTCAAGCTGGACAAACCTGACCTGAAAAAGGTGAACCAGGTCATCAGTACCGACCCCGCGCTGACCGTGCGGGTGTTGCAGCTGGCCAACTCGGGCTATTTCAAGATGTCGGGCAAGGTGAACAGTGTGTCTGAAGCGCTGGCGTTGCTCAAACTGCAGCACGTTCGCGCCATGGCGCAGGACGCTGCCTCGTCCAGTTCCATCAAGACCGTCCCGGGCATGCAGCTGCATCAGTTCTGGGACTACAGCCTGAACGTGGCCAGGCTCGCCCGCTCACTGGCGGGTGTGGTGCGGCAAAACCAGGCCGCCGCCTTTACCTGCGGCTTGATTCACGGCATCGGCGAACTGGCCATTCACCTGGGTGTCCCGGAAAAAGCCGCGCTACTGGACAAGGACTGTGACCCGCTGAGCCCGAAACGCGCCAGGGCCGAACGACGCCTTCTGGGCTACTGCTACGCCCAGGTGGGTGCCGGACTGGCGCGCAAATGGCATTTTCCGCAGGCCATGGTGGATGCGCTGGAACACCAGTACGCCCCGTTTGACAACAATGTGTATGAGCCGCTCGCCGGTGTGATTCATCTGGCGGCCTGGCGTGTCCGTGCCAAGGAGGCACGCATGAGTTCCAGACAACTGGCCGTCAGTTTCCCCGGGCCCGTGGGCGTGGTGCTGGGGCTGGATATCGACATGGTGCTGCAGCAGGACCCCATTGACTGGTCCGTGCAGACGCCGGGCAGGGCACTGGTCGTTTAGCCTGCCAGCTCGGTGCGGTTGCGGCCGGCGGCCTTGGCCCGGTACATGGCCTGATCGGCCCGGTCAATAGCGGCTTCGACATCATCCGCCGTCTGGCAAATGGCCAGTCCGGCCGAGAAAGTCACCACAAAATCGTCGGGCGCCTGATCAAAGAAAGTGGAGTGCATCGCCCGGTGAATGCGCTCCACACAGTGCCAGGCCACGCTGGCCCCGGTATCGGGCATCATCAGCAGGAACTCTTCACCGCCCCAGCGGGCCAGCACATCGCCGCCCCGCACTTCATCCCGGGCAACCCTCGCGAAGGTTTGCAGCACCCGGTCGCCCATGGCATGGCCGAGCTCGTCGTTGACGCGCTTGAAGTGGTCCAGATCAAACACGGCCAGACACATGGGAACGCCGCGCCGCTCCTGTTCGCTGGACTGCCGCTCCAACTGCTCCAGCATGGCCCGGCGGTTCAGCAAGCCGGTCAACACGTCGCGCGTGGCCAGGGCCTGAATGCGATCCAGGGCACTGGCCAGTTCGGCTTTTTGCTCGCTCAGGTGCTGGCGCATCTGCCCGAACCGGCTGGCCAGTGCCGCAACGCCGCCAGTGACGATGGCGGCAAAAATCAGATGCACGAATTCGACGTGGGGGTCGTAACGTTTCGGATTGAGAATGGCGTTGTAGACCATCACGCTGCTGAGCATGGCAAAACCCAGTATGGCCAGGCGCCGTGCCGCGGATGGCCTCAGGGCAAACATGCCGTAGAGCAGCACCAGCATCATGATGGACATGACGGCACCGCGGGCCGGGCCGGTGATGGCGTAGGACCAGGTGAGCGCGCTCAGGCCAAAAATCATCTGCGGCACAGTCAGCGAGGGCTCGACCGGCAACTTTTCATTCAGGCCGCTGCGAATGAGCAGGTAGAACAGCGCGGCCCCGATCAGGTTGTACCGGGTGAGCTGCCAGGACTCGGCTTCGTCGATCAGGCCGAACAGCACTTCCGCATGTTGAACGAAAGCGAAAAGCACAAAAATAACCAGCGCCAGCAAGGTCTGGGACGCCCGCACCCGTTGTTTACCGGGCGGGCCCACCAGCACGTGGATCAAAAATTCGGGCAGCTTGAACATCTTCTTTCATTATCGGACTTTGAGCCTTGCACTGAAGACGAAACCGATAGACTGATGGCCTCTGCCAGATAAAAAAACACGATGCACGCGTTAAGGATTTACGCCGGCCCAAAAGCCATGCAACACATTGCGCTTGATGGCCTGCAGGCTGCTCACGTCGGCGCCATTCCGGGGGCGGCCGGCGGACCTAAAGGGCTGATTCTGGGTCCGCTGGACCGGTTCATTTTCGGGCCCTGGCTGGGCGCCAGCACGCATGAAGTGCATCTGGTGGGCGCGTCCATCGGCGCTTGGCGCATGGCCACCGCCTGCCTGAACCAGCCTGTGGCGGCCTTTGAGCGGCTGGAGCGTGACTACATCAAGCAACATTACGAACTGCCACCGGGCCAGAAGCGGCCGTCCGCTGAACAGGTGAGTGAGTTGTTCGGTAGCAACCTGCAGGACTTCTACGGCGGGCGGGTGAATGAGGTGCTGGAACATCCGCGCTACCGGCTGCACATCGTCACGGCACGGGGCCGCCACCTGCTGCAGCGCGAACACAAACTGGGCACACCGCTGGGTTATCTGGGGGCCTTTCTGACCAACACCGTGCACCGCAAGGCGATGGGGGTCTGGCTGGAACGGGTGGTGTTTTCGACACCGGGTGCCGCGCTGCCGTTTGCCACCAGCGACTACCGCACGCGCCGGGTGCCACTGAGCCAGGCCAATTTCAATCCGGCGCTGCAGGCCAGCTGTTCGATCCCGTTTGTGCTCAAGGCCGTGCATGACATCCCCGGCGCGCCGCGCGGCGCTTATTGGGATGGCGGCATCACCGATTACCACCTGCACCTGAACTATGCGGCGCAGGCATCGGCGGCCGGTTTGGTGCTGTACCCGCATTTCCAGAAAAGTGTGGTGCCCGGCTGGCTGGACAAGGGCCTGAAGTGGCGCCACGGTGCCACCCACCATCTGGACACCATGGTGCTGCTGGCACCCAACCCGGAATGGGTCAAAACCCTGCCCAATGGCAAACTGCCTGACCGCAACGACTTCACGCACTATGGGCAAGATCTGGCGGGCCGCATGAAGGCCTGGAACGGCGCCGTTGCCGCCAGCGCGCAACTGGCCGAAGAGTTTCAGGCGTGGCTGGCGCGGCCTGACATGGATAAAGTAGGGCCGTTATGAACGTTCAAACCGCCTACAACCAGTGGTCCGCCGCCTACGACGCAGACCGCAACGTGACACGTGACCTGGACCACACGGTGATGCAGCAGACCTTTCAGGGCCCGCGCTGCGCAGCCGTTCTGGAAATGGGTTGCGGCACGGGCAAAAACACTGCGCTGCTGGCCGATGTGGGCAAAGCCGTACTGGCACTTGATTTTTCCGAAGGCATGCTGGCCAAGGCGCGGGAGAAGGTGACCGCCAGCCATGTGCGTTTTGCGCTGGCTGATTTGACCAAACCGTGGCCGGTTGAAGATGGGATGTTTGATCTGATCGCCTGCAACCTGGTGCTGGAACACATAGAAAACCTGCATTTTGTGTTTGCCCAGGCCGCGCGAGCCCTCAAGACCGGTGGCCGCTTCTTCGTCTGCGAACTGCATCCGGCCAAGCAGTACATGGGCTCGCAGGCCCGGTTTGAACACGCCCAAGGCATCACGCTGATCCCGGTTCATTGGCATCATTTGACCGATTTCACGCAGGCCGCTGAGGAGAACGGGTTTGCGCTCGATCAACTGCGGGAGTGGTGGCATGCGGACGATGACCGGCAAAAGCAGCCCCGGCTGGTGTCATTCATGTTTCGCAAACAGTGAGCCCGATAGTGAACCCGATCATGAGCCCGATGATGAGTCCTGCGTTGCTGGCTGATCCGGTTGGCCACCTTCTGAAGTTGCTGCAAACCCCTTCCCAACGAATCGTCATGGGTCTGGTGGGGTTGCCGGGTTCGGGCAAAAGCACGACGGCTACACGTCTGGCTGATGAAGTGAATGCCAGGGCGGGCGCGGGCACGGCAGTGGCGCTGGGCATGGACGGGTTTCACCTGACGCGGGCGGCGCTGGCGCAATTTCCCGATCCGGCAGCGGCTTTGAGGCGGCGTGGTTCGCCGTGGACGTTCGATGCGGCTGGACTGGCCGCCCGGCTCAAGGTGTTGCGAGAGATATCACCCGGAACCGACAAACCACCCGTCATGTGGCCGGGTTTTGAGCATGGCGTGGGCGACCCGGTGGAAGATGCCGTGGCTATTGGACCGTCCACCCGGCTGGTGATGCTGGAAGGCCTGTACCTGCTGCATCGATCAGACGGCTGGAATCTGGCCGGTCTGCTGGACGAATGCTGGTATCTGGACGTGCCGATGGACGTGGCCATGCAGCGCCTGACCGCCCGCCATCGGGCTACGTGGGACCTGACCCAAGTCGAGGCTGAGGCACGCATTGCGGTGAATGATCAACTCAATGCCGATATTGTGTTGCAGAGCCGGGAGCAG
>JAABRC010000203.1 GCA_011391115.1 Candidatus Egaibacter danicus
ACTTGGTAGTCTTGAAAATGCACTGCTGTGGCCGGATTTCAAGGCGGTCTGGCCCAGTGTCGTTGCTGGCGCTACCGCGTCACCAGCAGGCATCGTTGAGCCGTTCCAGACGATGGGTCCCTTCTGGCTTCCAACCATCAATACGGCCTTGCTGTTGACATCGGGTGTCACGCTGACGATTGCGCATCACGCACTGATTGTGGGCAACCGTGCCAAGACCATCGGATTCATGTGGTTGACGGTCTTGTTGGGTATCACTTTCCTGTGCGTCCAAGGCTACGAGTACTACCATGCCTACCATGAGCTGAATCTGAAACTGTCATCGGGCGTTTACGGTTCCACGTTCTTCATGCTCACCGGATTTCACGGCTTCCACGTGTTTGTGGGTATGTTGATGCTGCTGTTCATCACGCTGCGTCTGCAAAAAGGTCATTTCACGCCGGAGCGTCATTTCGGCTTTGAAGGTGCCGCCTGGTACTGGCATTTTGTGGATGTGGTTTGGCTGGGTCTGTATATCCTGGTTTACTGGCTGTAACGGCTGGCGAGCTTCGACAAAAAGGCACCGCTTGCGGTGCCTTTTTGATTGCCGGTGGCTAGCGGGCAGGGCGGGTTGGCAGACTATTGTCCGGCTGATATTCCGGTCGGGTGGATATAGCCCAGTTTCCATGCAATGAGCACACAAACGAACAACAACACGGAAAAACCAACCCGCATTGCCAAAGCCCGGGCCATATTTGCCGATTTGTCCGTGCTTTCCCCCTTGCCACCTTTCAACATGAAAAAGAGAGCGGCACCCAAACTGCCCAGAATGGCTATAAAGCCTGCAATGACAAGGTATTTCATGAAAAGGATTATGGGGTGAATCGCAGATTCTGGCTGATCACGCTCACTGCTGTTCTGAGTGTGAGCCTGACCGTTTCGCTGGGCTTGTGGCAGCTCTCGAGAGCTTCAGGGAAGCAGGCTATGCAATTGGCCATGGATAACAATGCCCATCTCCCGGGTATGACGGAATCTGTGCTGACCTCGCTGCCTGAGCCGATGAAGGCACTCTACCGACCGGTCGAGGTGCGCGGGAGTTGGGAGGCTGAGCGTACGGTCTTCCTGGAGAACCGCCCCATGGGCACCAAAGTCGGCTTTTATGTGGTGACTCCCTTGCGTCTGGAGGGGAGTGCAGCGGTGGTGCTGGTTCAGCGGGGCTGGGTGCAACGCAATTTTGTGGATCGTGAGGCCGTACCGGCCATACCAACGCCTTTAGGCGTCGTGCAGATTCGCGGACGAATTGCCCCGCCGCCGGCCAAGCTATATGAGTTGGGGCGCCCGGGCACGGGCGTCATCCGGCAAAATCTGGATATTGGTGAATTCATGCTGGAGTCAGGGCTGTCCCTGATGCCTGTCTCCATTCAGCAAATGAGTGAAGCGAGTGACGGCCTTGTACGTGACTGGCCGCAGGTCAGTGCAGGGGTGGAAAAACACCATGGTTATGCTTTTCAGTGGTTCGGGCTGAGTACCCTGATCACGGTTCTTTATGTCTGGTTTCAAATTGTCAGAAAATTCTTTCCCCGCAGGTTCCAGCATGGAAGTGCAGAGCACCATGAATAAGCCGCATGGCCATCTGGATGAGCCGTTGGGCATGACCGTGTATTCCATGCCTGAGGCCGGTCCGTCATTGGTAGCGGACGGGCAGCGTACCGTCAAAGGGCGCTGGAAAATGATCGCCGTGCTGCTGGTGTGCGCCGCACCCGTTATCGCGTCGTACTTCACGTACTACGTTATCCGTCCAGAGGGTCGCCGTAATTTTGGCGAGTTGATCAATCCGCAACGCCCATTACCCGATCAAGCCGCGGTGGATCTGTCTGGCCAGCCAGCCAATTTGCGCGCACTTAAGGGGCAATGGTTGCTGGTCACTGTTGCCGGGGGGGGCTGTGACGAAGTTTGCACGCGGCACCTGTATTTGCAGCGCCAGATGCGCGAAAGCCTGGGCAAGGACAAGGACCGCCTGGACCGGGTCTGGCTGATTTCCGATGACGTACCGGTCGTCCCAACCTTGCTGCCCGCGTTGAAAGATGCGGTCGTGCTGCGTGTTCCATCGGCCAGTCTGGCCAGATGGCTGGAGCCGGCCAATGGCCAGTTGCTGGGATCCCATCTGTACGTCGTTGATCCACTGGGCAACTGGATGATGCGGTTCCCGGCGAATCTGGATTTGAAGACTGCCGCAAACGCCAAGCGTGATCTGGAGCGGCTCATGCGGGCGTCCGCGTCCTGGGACGAGGCGGGCCGCACGAGCAAACCCTGAGCCATCATGCAAGCACAAGCCCTTTATGACCTGTCTCCGTTGCTGCGCATGATGCTCATGGGCCTTGCCCTGGCGCTTGGACCTCTGGTGTGGGTGTGGCTGCGTCACCGCGGTGCGTCCACCGGACAGCGCCTGCGCGCGCTGACAGTACTGACGCTTTTCCTGACGTTTGATCTGGTGCTGTTTGGTGCATTCACCCGGCTGACTGACTCCGGCTTGGGATGCCCTGACTGGCCAGGCTGCTACGGCCATGCCAGTCCTTTGGGAGCCACGGCAGATATCTCGGCAGCCCAGTCGGCCATGCCCACAGGACCGGTGACCCATGGCAAGGCTTGGGTTGAGATGGTCCACCGCTATCTGGCAACCAGCGTAGGGGTGCTGATTCTGGTGCTCGCTGCTGCAGCCTGGCTGGTGCGCAGGCGATCAGGCACGCGTGGCGCAGGCGACGTCACCATCAACCCCTGGTGGCCGACGCTGACACTGGTGTGGGTCTGCATTCAGGGTGCTTTTGGTGCGCTAACGGTCACCATGAAACTCTTTCCCGCCATCGTGACTCTTCATTTGCTGGGTGGTTTTGCACTGTTGGCGCTGTTGAGCATGCAGGCGGTGCGTCAGGCCCAGATCGAAGCTGGCGCGGGCCCTGTGCCGATCAGCGCGGGCTTGCGGGCATGGGTATGGGCAACATTTGCATTGCTGGTTGTGCAGTCTGCGCTGGGCGGATGGGTCAGCACCAACTACGCCGTGCTGGCCTGTACCGAATTCCCCATGTGCCAGGGCAGATGGTGGCCCGACATGAGCTTCGCGCAGGGTTTCCAGGTTTGGCGCGAACTGGGCCATACGGCCGATGGGCAGTTGATCGGGTTTGCGGCGCTCACGGCGATTCACTTTGTCCACCGCGCGATGGCAGTTGTGGTGCTGGCGCTGCTGCTGGCAGTAGCCTGGCGTCTTCGGGCAGTTACGGCTTTGCGCAGCCAGGCACGTTGGCTGATTGGCCTGTCCGTGCTGCAACTGATCACGGGTTTAAGCAATGTGGTGCTGGATTGGCCTTTGGTTGCGGCCGTGCTGCATACCGGTGGTGCAGCTGCGCTGGTGGGCGTGATGACGTGGACTGTCGCCGCCAGCCGTTCATCGGCACAGGCGACCGTGGCAAGGGCCTCAGCCTCAGGAATCGTGGCATGAGTGACATCACAACTCCCGCGGCAGTGCCACCATCGGTGTTCAGGCAATTCCACGCACTCACCAAGCCGCGTGTCATTCAGCTCATCGTGTTTTGCGCGCTGATCGGCATGGTGCTGGCGGTCCCCGGCTTGCCAACCCTGGCCGATGTCAAGCTGGCGGCCATTGCCTGTCTGGGCATCTGGCTGGTAGCCGCAGCGGCGGCAGCGTTCAACTGCATCGTCGAAAAAAGCATCGACGCCAAGATGAAGCGTACCGCCTGGCGCCCTACGGCCAAAGGTGCGTTGCGCGACAGCCAGACCCTGCTGTTCTCCGCCGTCCTGTGCGTGGCTGGTTCGGCGCTGCTGTACGCGTGGGTGAACCCGCTGACGATGTGGTTGACGTTTGCCACGTTTGTGGGCTACGCGGTGATCTACACCGTCATCCTCAAGCCCTTGACGCCACAAAACATCGTGATTGGCGGCGCGTCGGGCGCCATGCCGCCAGTACTGGGCTGGGCGGCGATGACCGGCAACGTCGGCCCCGAGGCCCTGATCCTCTTCCTGATCATCTTTCTGTGGACGCCGCCGCATTTCTGGGCGCTGGCACTGTACCGGGTGGAGGACTACCGCAAGTCCGGTCTGCCCATGCTGCCTGTTACCCACGGCAGCGAGTTCACGCGGTTGCAGATTCTGCTGTACACCTTTGTGCTATTCGCGGCCTGCCTGCTGCCGTTTGTCTATGGCATGAGTTCCTGGATCTATCTGACCGCAGCAGTGGTGTTGAGTATCGGCTTTTGTGGGTATGCTTTCGCCTTGTGGCGCGACTACTCCGATGCGCTGGCGCGCAGGACCTTCCGCTTTTCCCTTATCCACCTCAGTGTGCTGTTTGCAGCGCTGCTGGTGGATCACTATGCATGGTGACTTTCTGATGAATAAACGAATTGCTATCAAATCAATAGCTACCTGCGCAATGATGTTGGCGTCAACCGTGCTATTCACGGCCTGTTCCG
>JAABRC010000204.1 GCA_011391115.1 Candidatus Egaibacter danicus
GAGCAGAAAGCGCCCGCCTACAAAGTTCTGATGCCAGCAAATGGCGGCAGCACCATCGGCTCGGGTATTGGGTCAGTTGGTGCAACTGGCAACAGCGCAAGCAGGATTCCTGCGGACTTTGACGTCGCAGGCTTCGAGCGCAATGCCAAGGTCAACTTCATTCGCCTGCAAGCTGCCAACGACGCGGGCGATCTGGACGATATCCGCCAGTTCACCACGCCCGGGATGTTTGCCGAACTCAAGATGGAACTGGCAGAGCGTGGTACCGCGATTCAGAAAACCGACGTAGTGCGTATCAATACCGAGGTGATTGAAGTGGATGAAGACGCGGACCGCTATCTGGTCAGCGTGCGCTTCACCGGCGTGATTCGCGATGGCACCGGCGAGCCGGATGAGTCATTTGACGAAATCTGGCATTTGACGAAGTCACGCCAGGGCGGCAGTGGCTGGGTGCTGTCTGGAATTCAACAGGTGTCGTAAGTCCTGCAGGAAATAGAAGGGGGTGCCCTGGACGTGGCACTCCTTTAAACGCCTGATTGAAAAACATGATTGATTTTGTCAAGCTGATTCATCTAGTGGCAGCCATATTCTGGATGGGCGGCATGGCGTTCATGTTGCTGGCGTTGCGACCTGCAGCCGTTGCGCTGTTGCAGCCGCCCGAGCGTCTGATGATGATGGGGGCCGTGTGGAAACGCTTTTTCCCGATCGTCCTGGTATCCATCGTCGCCCTGTTGACGACAGGGACCAATCTGTACACCACGGCCTTTCGGGCAATCAAGGCGGCAACCGGACAAGGCGCCGTGCCGCTCGGGTGGAATGTGATGCTGGTGTCAGGCCTGCTGATGATGGCCATATTTGGTCACATCTACATAGTGGGTTACGCGAAATTCAAGCGTGCGATGGCCGTTCAGGATTGGACTTTGGCCGGCAAGGCGTCCGCGCAAGTGCACACATGGATGGTCATCAACTTCGCTTTGGGCTGGCTGGCAATCGCCGCCGTTCGCCTGCTGCGTTAACGCGTATATTGAAGCGAAAACTGTGGTGGAGTCTTCAGGCAAGCTCTCCGCCGGCTGGCGGCTGCATTTGCAGGTCTTTCACTGCCATTCAAACCTTACTCTCGAATGTCGCCCTTGTATTGCGGATTCAACTGGTGGAGACAACAAAAAAAGGCCACTTTACCAACGAAAGAGACCGGTAGCCCATGTAAATTAAGTGTAAGCAGCTCTTACATTGATAGCAATTAATTTTGAGAGGAGTGTTTACTGAAGCCGACGCTCGGTGAGCTTGCCAGCCCGCCAAGAGAGCGGAGCAAACCTTCAAGCGCAGGCAAAATAGAAACACGCCACTTCCAGCCTTTGCCATGCACATCAAAATCGACGACCTGACCGGCCCCGAGATCTACGCGTTACTGCAGGAACACCTGCACAGCATGACGCTGCACTCACCGCTTGAGAGCATTCACGCGCTGGATCTGGATGCGCTGCGCAAACCCGAGATCACGTTCTGGACGGCATGGAGCGATCCTGACCAAAACGGCAGCAGCAAAGTGCTGCTGGGCTGTGGCGCACTGAAGGAACTGGACGCTGGCCATGCCGAAATCAAATCCATGCGAACTGCTTCACCGCACCTCAGAAAAGGCGTGGCGCGGGCGATCCTCGGGCATATCCTGGACCAGGCCCGGCACCGTGGCTATGCCCGGCTGAGCCTGGAGACCGGGTCTGCAAAAGCTTTCGAGCCCGCACGCAACCTTTACGCCAGTTTTGGCTTCGCCTACACCGGGCCTTTTGCGCAGTATGTTGAAGACCCGTACAGCCTTTTCATGACCAAGGCACTCTGAGAACAACGAGAACGAAAGAAAGATAAAAAATGCTGCAGCTCCATTACTACCCCAGCACCGCCTCCATGGCGCCCCATATCGTTCTGCAGGAACTCGGCGTGCCGTTTGAACTGGTGCTGGTGGACCGCACGGCGGATGCGCACAAGGCGCCCGAATACCTGCGACTCAACCCCAATGGCCTGATTCCGGTGCTCACCGATGGCGATCTGGTGCTGTATGAATCAGCAGCCATTTGCCTGTACCTGTGCGACAGACATCCGCAAGCCAAATTGGCTCCCCCGCTTGGCACGGCGGAGCGGGCGCACTTTTACAAATGGCTGATGTGGCTGACCAACACGCTGCAGACCACGCTGATCACTTACTTTTACCCCGAGCGCCTGGTCAACCCCGGCAACGCTGCGGGGGCGGCCGAGGTGAAAGCGCAGGCGGAGCGCAAGGTGGGTGAATTGCTGGACCAGCTGGACGCCGAGCTGGCGCGGCATGGCGGGCCGTGGCTGCTGGGACAAAACTATTCTGCGCTGGACCCCTACGCCTTGATGCTGTGCCGCTGGACACGTGGTTTTGCCTCAACCCCCGGGCGGGCACGCCCGCACCTGGGGCCGTATCTGCAGGCGATGCTGGCGCGCACCGCCGTGCAACGGGTGTTTACCGCCGAGAAGTTGCCACAGCCCTGGGTTTGAACGCCCGCGCTGTTAACTCTCAGTGCTCCGTGCGGTCCAGGTAGCGCTTGCGCCAGAAAAATATCACCAGTCCGACGGCGGTCAGCATCATCAACACCATGGCAATCCAGAAGCCATTGGACTGGTGCAGCAGCGGAATGAACTCGAAGTTCATGCCAAAAATGCCGGCGATCAGATTCAGCGGCAAGAAGATGGCGGTCAGCACGGTGAGCGTGCGCATGATCTGGTTGGTGCGGTGGCTTTGGGCGTTGAAGTGCATTTGCACGGCGGTCTCGGCACTTTGCTCCAGACGCCGCACATGGTGCACTACACGTTCAATGTGCTCCAGCACGTCGCGGCTGCGCACCTGCAGCAGCTCGCGCTCGCGCTGGTTTTCGGGCGTGGTGGTTTCCGGCCAGGTTTTGGTGGCTTCGATCCAGTCTTGCAGCGCCGAGCGCTGGTCTTCGCAGATTTCGTCCAGATGGTGCAGGGCCAGGCGCGCGTCCAGCAGGGAGCCCCAGTTGTTGAAACGGGTGCGCGGGTTCAGCAATTCAGACTGCCAGTGATCGAGCTGGCGGGTCAGTTCGCGCCGGAGGTCCAGATAGCCGTCCACCA
The DNA here is from genome assembly GCA_011391115.1 of Candidatus Egaibacter danicus. Next base: position 3,112 of record JAABRC010000204.1, read on the forward strand.
TGTGGTTGACGATGCGCAGCATCAGGTCTGCCGGGCTGCTGGGCAGGCGCGCGCCGGCAGCGCGGGATTCAGCAGACGCGGCGCTCAGCAACTTGGCCGCGTAGGCGTCGCGCACGGCGCAGTCGGTGGGGTGCACGGTCAACAGGATTTGATCGAACACGGCAAACCCGACCGGGCTGGTGTCAATGCGCCGCAAAATGGGCGGGCCGCCGCGGGCGGGTGCACGGCCCAGTGGTGTGCCCGGCTGCTGCAGATCGGTTTCGGTTCGGCCCGTGGCCAGGCGGCGAAACACCAGCAGGTCATATTGCGAGGTGTAGTCGTAGTGCGAGGGCAGCTGGTTGTTCAGCAGATCAGAAATATGCAAATCCACCAGCTGCATGCCGCACAAGGCCTGCAGCGTGGCCTGAATCTGCGTTTGCATCACTTCAAACTCGCGCCGCGCGCAGGCCATCCACAGGTAGCCCTGCGCTGGCGGCGGGGTGCTGGCCAGACGCGTCAGGTCATCGGTCTCTGTCACGCTGGTGCCGGTAATGGTGAAAATTCGCATGAAAAAGACCCTTGACCTGCGCCAGATATGCGCAAGCAGCTATTATTTTTGTAGTAGACGTGCAGCATCCAGCGCAAAGTAGGTCAGCACACCATCGGCGCCGGCGCGTTTGAAGGCCAGCAGGCTTTCCATCATCACGGCGTCGTGGTCCAGCCAGCCGTTTTGCGCGGCGGCTTTCAGCATGGCGTATTCACCGCTCACCTGGTAGGCGAAGGTAGGCACCTTGAATTCATCTTTCACCCGGCGCACGATGTCCAGATACGGCATGCCGGGCTTGACCATCACCATGTCGGCGCCTTCGGCAATGTCCAGCCCCACCTCGCGTAGCGCTTCGTCACTGTTGCCGGGGTCCATCTGGTAGACCTTCTTATTGCTCTTGCCCAGGTTGGCGGCGGAGCCCACGGCGTCGCGGAACGGGCCGTAAAACGCGGAAGCGTACTTGGCGCTGTAGGCCATGATGCGGGTGTGGATGAAGTGGTTGGCCTCCAGCGCATGGCGGATTGCACCAATTCGGCCATCCATCATGTCACTGGGCGCCACAATGTCCACGCCAGCTGCCGCTTGTGTGAGCGCCTGCTTCGCCAATACTTCAACGGTTTCGTCGTTCATGATGTAGCCGTCAGCCGCCGGGTTGGGGTCAGGCAGGCCGTCCTGGCCATGGCTGGTGAACGGGTCCAGCGCCACATCGGTCATCACGCCCAGATCGGGAAACTCTTTTTTCAGCGCCTGCACCACGCGCGGCACCAAACCATCGGGGTTCAGGGCCTCGCGCCCATCGGGCGTCTTGAGCGACTGGTCAATC
>JAABRC010000205.1 GCA_011391115.1 Candidatus Egaibacter danicus
GATGGCGCTGGTGAACCGGATTTGACAGCGCCTGAAAACCTCTCGTCGTGGCGCCAGCAGGAACGAAGCAGGCTGCTGGCGTTGCGCATGGCCGTGGCACCAGCGCTGCGGCATCGCTGGAACGACGCCATCACGCAGCACCTGTGCAATCGTTTCCCGATGCTGGGCCAGATGGTGATCGGCTTCTACTGGCCGTTCAAGGGTGAATTCGACCCCCGTTTTGCCATCCGCCACTGGCGTGAGGCAGGCGCAAGAGTCGCCTTGCCCGTCGTCATCGAGAAGAATGCGCCATTGGTGTATCGCGAATGGTGGCCCGGCGTGGCCACCGAACCCGGTGTATTGAATTTGCCCGTACCGCAGGGCACAGAAATCCTGGTTCCTGATGCCGTGCTGATTCCTCCGGTTGGCTTTGACGAAGGTGGCTATCGTTTGGGGTATGGGGGTGGCTACTTTGACCGAACTTTGGCCGCAATGCATCCCCAGCCAAAAAAAATAGCGGTGGCATTTGAGATGTCCAGAATTTCAACGATCCGCCCGCAGCCACACGACATTGGCATGGACTTCGTTGTCACGGAGTTGGGTGTCTATCAAGCCATGCCCCACGGTCTGGTACCTGCTGGAAACGGGGCGCTTGCCTAAGTTCCGCCCAGCCCAAAAACCAAAACAGCGGCCAACACCAGGCCCGCAATGAAGAGCGTTTCTGCAACAAGCATGGAGACGGGCTGCCACCCCAGCTTGACCAGATCCTCAAAGCTGGTCTTGATGCCGGAAGCCGCGATGGCGCATACAAGAAATCCACGGGAAGTTTCTCCAGCCAGTTTGGCCAATGGGGGCTGGATCATGCCGACGCTGGCCAGCAATACCAGGACGATGAAAACCAGCAGAAAGCCCGGAATCAGCGCCACTCTCTCGTTGGAGAGGGCAACGCCCGGATCATGCCGATAGGCGATGACGATGATCATGACCACGGGCATGAGCAGGATGACGCGAAACAGCTTCACGACGGTCGCCGTGTCTCCCGCCTGTGGGCCCAGCATCATGCCAGCAGCCACAACTTGTGCAACATCGTGAATGGTGCCACCGAGAAAGATCCCCGCGGACTGCGGGGCCAGCGCCATCAGCAATGCCGTGAATGGGTAGATCACCATTGCCATGGTCGACATGACAGTGACGCCCACCACCACCAGCAACGTGAACCGCTCGTTTTCGCGGCTTTGCGGCAACACGCTTGAAATGGCCAGTGCGGCCGAGGCGCCGCAAATCGCAACCGCGCCCCCGCTGAGGAGTCCTTCCGCCGCAGGGCGTTTCAGCCAGTGCGCCATCAGCATGCCAAAGCCGATCGTGGCAGCCAGGGCCATGGTGACGACGATGGCAGTTTGAATACCCAGGCCGCTGATTTGATCGACTGTGATTCGGGCGCCAAGAAGGGCGACGCCACACCGCAGCACGGTGCGACCACAGAATTCGACCCCGTTGCGAATGCCGGGATGGGTAATGAGAAAGTGGAAAGAGAGCCCGATCAAAAGCGCGTACAGCAGCTGTGGGCCACCGTAGTGCTCGGACAGGAAAGTGGCGGCCAAGGCAATCACAACACAAACCATGATGCCGGGTAGAAGGGTGATCAGTTCATCTCGCCGGTGTTTCAACATGAAATGATTCTAAAAATCAAAGGCTCTTTGCAAGAGCTGGTCATGTAGATGACATGGGCGACGGGACATTGCTGACCCATACACTTGGCTGCGAAAAGTTTGTCTATTCCATCATTCACTGCAGCGGTGCTCTGCGGGCACGTCTGTGACATAAGGGGAAATCCATGAAACGTCGTGAACTGGTTCTCGCTGCTGTCGCGGCCGGGTTTGGCGCAGGCGTGAACGCGCAAGGCAGCTTTCCACCTGCCGGGATGACGATCAAATACGTCGTACCCTTTCCACCGGGTGGCCTTACTGATGTAATGGCGCGAATCGTGGGCCGCAAGCTCAGCGAAACCTGGAAAGCGCCCGTTGTGGTGGAGAACAAAGCAGGCGGCAATGCGCAGATCGGGGCAGAGCAGGTTGCCAAAGGGGCGGCTGACGGGTCCCAGTTGCTGGCCATCACACTCACCCATGCTGCGAATGTGTCGCTGTTTCCCGATGCGCCTTACAGCTTCATGAAAGACCTGCGTCCGGTAGCGTTGCTGGCCGGCTCACCGATGCTCGTCGTTGTACCGGTTACCAGTCCGGTCAAGGACTACAAGGATCTGGTTGCTGCATCGAAAACGCGTGAACTGAATGCCGGGTCGAGCGGAAATGGAACGCCGCCTCACCTGACAATGGCACTGTTCAACGACATCAACAAATCGAAAATGACGCACGTGCCATACAAGGGCGGCGCACCGTCGATGACTGACCTGATCGGTGGACAAATCGACGTCATCTTCTCCAATTTTCCCGAATCCATCGCGCATGTGAAATCGGGCAAGTTGCGCGCCCTGGCGCTGTGTTCAGCCGCGCGTCATCCCCAGTTGCCTGATGTTCCTACCTCTGCAGAAGCGGGCATGCCAGGCTTGCTGGTCGAGAACTGGACGGCTGTGATGATTCAGTCCAAAACGCCAGACGCGATCGTGGATCGCTATTCACGTGAACTCATCAAAATCCTGTTCACGCCAGAGATGGAAGAGCGTGCTCGTGCGCAGGGTTTTGCCCTTACGCCGAAGGGTGAAGATGATTTCGGCCGCTTCCTGAAGTCTGAGGTTGAGCGTTGGGCCCGCATCATCAAGACGGCGAACATTACGGCCTCCTGATCAGCGCTCGCCTTCACGGCGCCAGCCGCTCCCGCAGCCAGCCACCCTGACCATCCAGCGTGTAGCGCAAGCGATCATGCAGACGGCTCTTGCGCCCTTGCCAGAATTGCCAGCCGTCGGGTTTGAGCCGGTAGCCGCCCCAGTGTGGCGGCCGCGGGGGCTTCAGCAAAAATTGCGCACCGTATTTGGCGGCGTTGGCGACCAGCACGCCACGGCCGGAAATCACCTGTGACTGTGGCGAAGCCCAGGCGCCGATACGCGAGTCCAGGGGCCGGCTGTGAAAGTATGCATCACTCTCTTCGTCGCTTACTTTTTCAACCAGGCCTTCAATACGCACCACGCGCTCCAGTTCGACCCAGTGGAATTGCAATGCGGCGTAAGGGTTGCCGGCCAGTTCCTGGCCCTTTCGGCTCTCGTAGTTGGTGAACCACACGATGCCCCGGTCGTCATAACCTTTTATCAGTACCACGCGCGTGCTGGGGCGCAGGTTGCTGGCGACTGTAGCGACCGTCATCGCATTCGGTTCAGGCACCTGCGAATCAATGGCTTCCTGCAGCCACCGGGCGAATTGATTCAGGGGATTGGCGTGCGACGCGTCTTCATTCAGCTCTGCGCGTTCGTAGCTTTTTCGGATGTCGGCGATGGAGGTCATGGCTACAGTATAGAAACCTGACGCACATGGATGATTCAGGGCGCCAGAGTCAGCAGGCGTTGGAGCGAACGATCATGAATGCCGTGTCGCTGCAGGCAGTGATGGGTCTGGTGCAGGTAGTCCAGCGTGGTGCCGTAGTGACCGCGTGCTTCAGCCAGAATTTGCCGCACCCGTGCCTCGCTGAGTTCTCCGGTGTAATTCGGGCTGCGCCGGGACAGCGTGAACCCCAGTGCGGTCACCGCCCCCTGATCTGTCTTGCACTGCAGCCATTTGGGGTCATACACACCGGTGAACATTTCGCGCGCCCACAGGGTTTTCATCACGGTCTCGCCATCGCGTCGAGGCACGCGAAACACCGCGCCCCGGCAACTGCCCCCGGACAGCAACGCAAACACCAGGCCGGGCCGGTCCACTGTGCCGCGGTATACATTGCTCCACATCCTGAGTGAGCGATGCCAGCCCTGAACGCGGCCCAGGCGTTGCTCGGCGAAGTCGAATTCAGGCCGCCAGATCAGCGAGGCATAGCCGAAAACCCATAAATCGGTTTGACCTCCCCATTCCGCCAGCGCGCGAGCGAGCATGGGCGCCGGGTCGCGAACCGGCTCGGGCAACACTGTTTTACGGTCAGGCTGGGTGACTGGCATAAGCGCACTTTACAATCTCTCCAGTCTTTTTTGGAGTCTTACGATGTTTTCTCAGGATGATGACAACCAGGGTGTTGTTTTGGGCGTGCTGTTTGGTCTGATTGCACTGGTGATCGCGCTGGTGATCGGTGTGAGTATCTACAAGGTCAACAGTGTGGCAACGCCAGCTGCGAAGCCTGCCGCGGTGGCGGCTGCTCCTGCGGCTGAAGCCGTGGCCGATGGCGCCAGCGTCAAGGTGGTGGGCGGCGTTGTGAAGTTTTACTTTGCATCCGGCAAGGCCGATCTGGCTGCTGGCGGCAACGAGGCGCTGGCCGAAGTGGTGCGCGCCGTGGCAACCGGCAAAAAGGCCGTGATCAGCGGTTTCCATGACGCTACCGCC
>JAABRC010000206.1 GCA_011391115.1 Candidatus Egaibacter danicus
GCTGGCGCTCAACATCCTGGCCCGCATTTTCTTCCGCGAAAAAGTTCGCGCCTGACATCCCTCTTCGACTCTGGACACCACCATGAACGCTACTGCTCTTGCACCAGCCCCTTCTCCAACGACAGACGCGCCCAAGAAAAATGCGCTGGAAGTGCGTAATCTCGATTTCTTCTACGGTAAATTCCAAGGTCTCAAAGGCGTCAATCTGAACATTGAAGAACGCAAGGTGACCTCCTTCATTGGCCCCTCGGGCTGCGGCAAATCGACGCTGCTGCGCACCTTGAATCGCATGTACAGCCTGTACCCCGGCCAGCGCGCCGAGGGTGAAATCAGTTTCTACGGTCAAAATATCCTGGACCCCAAGCAGGACCTGAACCTGCTGCGCGCCCGTATCGGCATGGTGTTTCAGAAGCCCACGCCGTTTCCCATGACGATCTACGACAACATCGCCTTCGGCGTGAAGCTCTACGAAAACCTGAACAAGGACGAAATGGACGATCGCGTGGAATGGGCGCTGTCCAAGGCCGCGTTATGGAACGAGGTGAAAAACAAGCTCGGTCAGAACGGCATGAGCCTCTCGGGCGGCCAGCAGCAGCGCCTGTGCATTGCGCGCAGCGTGGCCGTCAAACCCTCGGTACTTTTACTGGATGAGCCGACCTCGGCGCTCGATCCGATTTCCACCGGCAAGGTGGAGGAACTGGTGCACGAGCTCAAGAGCGAGTACACGATCGCCATCGTCACGCACAACATGCAGCAGGCTGCCCGCTGCAGCGACTACACCGCCTACATGTACCTGGGCGAACTGATCGAGTTCGGTTCCACCGACCAGATATTTTTGAAACCCAACCGTCAGGAGACTGAGGACTACATCACCGGCCGTTTCGGCTGATCAGGAGCAAGAAGCATGTCAGACAAACACCTGTCCTCACAGTTTGACGCACAACTTTCTTACGCTTCTGCCCTGGTCATGGAACTAGGTGGCCTGGTTGAGTCGCAAGTCCGTCAAGCCATTTACGCCCTGGCGCAGTTCAACGGGGAGGCCGCCAGCCAGGTGATGGCAACCGAGGCCAAAGTCAATGCGATGGAAGTGACCATCGACCGTGAGATATCCAGCATCATTGCCCTGCGTCAGCCAGCAGCACGTGACCTGCGTCTGTTGATTGCCTTGTCCAAAACGACCGCCAACCTGGAGCGGGTCGGCGATGAGGCCGAGAAAATTGGCCGCATGGTGCAGTCCATCATCAGCAGCGGCGCGCCACGGTCCCTGCCCTCACTGGAGCTGCGGGTGGCAGCCGACCTGGCTTCCGGCTTGTTAAGAAAGGCGCTGGATGCCTTTGCCCGGCTGGACACCACCGCGGCGCTGGCCATCCTCAAGGAAGACGACCAGATTGACCAGGAGTTCGACGGCTTTGTGCGCAAACTCATCACTTACATGATGGAAGACCCAAGGATGATTTCCCCCAGCCTGGATCTGCTATTTATTGCCAAGGCGATTGAGCGCGTTGGCGACCATTCGAAGAACATCGCGGAGTTTGTCATTTACGTGGCCAAGGGGGACGACATCCGCCACGTCAGCCGGGACAAGATTGGATCAGGCGACCACGATCAGGACTTCTTCAGGATCTCGATCACTTCGGCATCGTCAACCTGATCGAAGTGCTGGTAAAACTGCCCGACTGACCGGAAATGCGGGGGTACCTCCAGACAAACCATGTCGTCCACCAGCTCAGCCACCCGGGCCAGCGTGTCGGGCGGCGCCACCGGTACCGCACAGACCAGTTTGGCCGGCTTGAGGGCACGCAGGCCATGCAGGGCCGAAATCATGGTGGCGCCGGTGGCCAGCCCATCATCGACCACGATCACGATGCGCCCAGCGGGGCTGATGGGTGGACGAATTGGCGTGTACTGGGCGCGGCGCTGGCGAAGGGTCGCCAGCTGGGTCTGCTTCTCGACCGCCAGATAGTCAGCCGTGCCGCCATAAGCCGCCGCGTCATCGGCCAGGTAGGTCCAGCCGCTCTCATCGATCGAGCCGATGGCCAGTTCTGGCTGATGCGGTGCGCGCAGCTTGCGCACCAGCACCACATCAAGTTCACCACCAAGCTCGTCAGCGACGATTTTCGCCATGAGCACCGCGCCGCGCGGAATGGCCAAAATCAGCGGCTGCTTGCCGCGAAAACTCTTGAGTCGGTCGGCCAGTTGCTGGGCCGCGTCGATGCGATCGCGAAACATGATTTGGCTCCTGGTCAACGGCAAAAAAACTGTTTTAGAAAGCCCAAGTTTCGCCACCTGCAAAAATCCGGGTTTGACAATTCGCAAGATGGCACCTGCGCGTCAACCCATTTGGCCAGGTTTAAACAGGCAGACCGATTCCTGCTTTACCGCATCTTTTTGACGGGACGGCAGTCGAAGCAAAAAAACATCAGGGCATTCAAATACCGTTGGATGCTGCCATTGCTGCGCGCCTTGTGTTGCCCGCATTTGATGCAACTCCGCGTTTCGCCAGGCGCTCCCACGGTTTGAAATGGCGAACCCTTTTCTTTGGCCAGATAACGCAGACCCGAGGCAGAGATTTTTGTCAGTTCGTCATTGTGCATAAGTTTTGAGGTGGTTTGTGAGGTTGGACGGACGAGAAGGTAAGCGCTGCGCATGACGAATTTGTGACGCCTTCAGCGCGTCAGGGCACACGACAGGATCAATGAAGCATCCAGTGTGAACACATTGCTTTCCAGTTGTGCCTTTAGCTCGAGCGGCGCCAACAAGGCAAATTGAGCCACTTCCCCGTCATGATTGACGGGCGTGATGCCGTCGGGAATCACGCCAGCGAACCAGTCAATCTGCTCCACCACGTAGCCAATGCCGCCATCTCGGGCATTTGGATGTTGCACGAGCACACGACCACCGGCATGCAACCGCTGAACAAGAGCCAGTTCGATCCCTGCTTCTTCCCAGGTTTCTCGCACCAGTGCGCTTGTCAAGTTGTCAGAGGCGGGGACCAGCCCCCCCACCGTGGTGTCCCACAGACCAGGGTCAATTGCCTTGTCGAGCGACCGCTGCTGAACCCATGTCTGGCCGCTTGATGTGGTGCCCACCAAATGCACTGCGCGCGTTGCGATCCCAAGCAGGCGCGCAACCCCGCGCTCGACAATGGCTAGTCGCCGGTTCTCAGAGTTGAACACCGCCAGCAGCTCGTCGCGCCACTGCTCGCGAACGAAGCCGATGTTGTCGGCGCGAAAGGCTTGGGCGATGGAAGCCAGGGCTTCTGTGCCTTGACCGGTAATGTGCCAGCAGGCATCAGCACTGAGCTCCAGCAAAAATGTCGGCGTTTTCAGGCGGTTGCCTTCATCAACAATCAGCTTGAAACAATCCGGCTCAACTGACCCAATCCGCTGTCCATTGAGCAACAAGTCTTGTCTTGGACGCAAGGGCGGGCGGTTGGCATTGGCCCGCTGGGCATCCAGCCAAAGCGGGTTGAGGCTGCTTTGCGCCATGACCTTGCCTGGTCTTGTCAAGGGCGCTCTCCGAGCTTCAACCGGGTGTTGATTTTCTCCAAAATCGGCAGCAAATCAGCAACGCTGTCAATAACATAGTGTGCCCCGGCAGCCCTGAACTCTGAGCTCACCCTGGATCGAATGGTTTCAAGTTGATCGCTTGAGGCCGCCTTGTATTCGGCAAGCGTCAATCCGGCCGGGCTGCCTGAGAGCGCCAGCCCGACGGTCCACATACCGGCGTTGACACCCTCCGCAATGCCGGGCAGCGTGTCATCCACCTTGATGCAGTGGGCGACGCTGTTGATTTTGAGGTCTAGAACGCATTGCAAAGCCATCCACGGTCCTGGCCGCGCCCCCGCCGCAAGGTCATCAGCGCACAAGGTGCAATCTGGTGAATAGCCCTTGGTGGCGGCCACGGCGATCAACTTGTTCATCACTTGGCGCGGATAACCCGTGGTCGAACCAATTTTGATACCGTGCAAGCGCAAGTTCTCAACTGTTGCCAGCGCGCCGGGAATCAGGTCCGCGTGAGCGCCAACCCTTTCCACCTGGAGCGGCAGAAAGGTCTGATAAATATGATCAATGTCAGCGGGCCGCATCGGCTGACCAAATTGTGTCCGCCAGCGCTCCCCTGTCACTGGGTCATTGCCCAGCGCTTCAATATGCTGCCATTTGCCCAGCCCCATCGGGCCGCGGGCTTCGGCCAGCGAAAGGTCGAAATCGAATGCCTGCTTGAAGGCGTCAACAAATATCTGGGTCGGCGCGAAAGAACCAAAATCAACGATCGTCCCGGCCCAATCAAAAATGACGGCTTCGATGTGTGGGTGCATGAGGTGCTATCTCCAAAGTTGCCCGGTGTTTAACCGGAAGATTTCAATGCCCGCGCTCTAGCGCAGGACGTGAGAAAGTCCACAGCGTAGGGATCGAAATCACCATAGCGCTCTGGATCAAAAAC
>JAABRC010000207.1 GCA_011391115.1 Candidatus Egaibacter danicus
TGGGGAGCGACTATATGTTTCGCGCCATTTTCATTCCCTTTTTGATCATGGCGCTGGCGGCCCTGGGGGTGAATATCCTGGTGGGGTATTGCGGCCAGATTTCGCTGGGCTCGGGCGCATTCATGGCGGTGGGTGCCTATGCGGCGTTCAACTTCTTTGTGCGCGTTCCCGGAATTCCGCTGCTGCTGGCCCTGGTGCTGGGTGGGCTGTGCTCCAGCGCTTTCGGCATCCTGTTCGGATTGCCAAGTCTGCGTGTCAAAGGCCTTTACCTGGCCGTAGCGACTCTGGCCGCGCAGTTCTTCAGCGACTGGATGTTCTTGCGTATCAAGTGGTTTACCAATGACGCGCCCTCGGGTTCGGTGTCGGTGTCCGGGCTCCAGTTTTTGGGGCTGCCCATTGAGAGCCCGATTTCCAAATACATCCTGTGCCTGTCTATCCTGGTCGTCATGGCGCTCTTGGCCAAGAACCTGGTACGCGGTGCCGTGGGTCGCGAGTGGATGGCCATTCGGGACATGGACGTGGCTGCCGCAGTGATTGGCATCCGCCCCATGTACGCCAAGCTCAGCGCCTTTGCAGTGAGTTCCTTTATCGTCGGCGTGGCCGGAGCCTTGTGGGGATTTGTCTACCTGGGTGCATGGGAACCAGCGGCCTTTTCGGTGGATATGTCGTTTCGCTTGCTGTTCATGGTGATCATCGGCGGCATGGGTTCCATCATGGGCAGCTTTTTCGGTGCAGGCTTCATCGTGTTGTTGCCTATTTTCCTGAACCAGTTCCTGCCCCTGCTGGGCCAACTGTTCGGAGTTGAAATTTCAACGGCGGGTATATCCCACGCCGAACTGATCATATTTGGCGCATTGATCGTGTGGTTCCTGATTGTGGAGCCCCATGGCCTCGCCAAGTTGTGGTCGCTGTCCAAGCAAAAACTGCGTTTGTGGCCGTTCCCCCACTGATTGCTTGATGCTTCTTTACCGTGTTGTTCGTTCGTTAACCACAGGCATGCCAATGCCGACCTTTAGGAGACTTTGATGAAAATTCGCAACGTTGTTCTGGCCAGTGTGCTGGCCGCTGCCGGTGCCGGCGCCTTCGCGCAGGCCAAGGAGCAGTTCTTCCCGGGTCTGCCTTACAGAACCGGCCCCTATGCCCCCAATGGCGTGCCATGGGCTAACGGATATTCCGACTACCTCAAGCTAACCAACGCGCGCGGTGGCATCAACGGCGTCAAGATCATTTACGAAGAGTGCGAAACCGGCTACGACACCGCCCGTGGTGTGGAGTGCTATGAGCGCCTCAAGGGCAAGCATGGCGGCGCAACGGTGTTTCAACCCTTGTCTACCGGCATCACCTTTGCTCTGACTGAAAAAGCACCTGGCGACAAGATCCCATTGATCACAGCTGGATATGGCCGCAGCGAAAGCCAGGATGGCTTGGTTTTTAAATGGAATTTCCCGTTGGCCGGAACCTACTGGTTGGCGGCTGACGCCCTCGTTCAGACCATTGGAAAAAAAGAAGGGGGAATGGACAAGCTCAAGGGCAAGAAAGTCACCCTGGTCTACCACGACTCTCCGTACGGCAAAGAGCCTATCCCATTGCTGCAAGAGCGTGCTGCGCAGTTGGGTTTCAACCTGCAATTGCTGCCCGTCACCGCGCCCGGTGTGGACCAGAAAGCCACCTGGTTGCAAGTTCGCCAGGCCAAGCCTGACTACGTGTTGTTGTGGGGCTGGGGCGTGATGAACTCCACCGCATTGAAGGAGGCTCAAGCCACCGGTTACCCCCGCGACAAGATGTACGGCGTGTGGTGGTCGGGTGCTGAGCCTGACGTCAAGGACGTGGGCGAAGGTGCCAAGGGCTACAACGCGGTCACCATGCAGCATGGTGCCGAACCCCAGTCCGGCGTAGTGAAGGAAATCATGGAAAAAGTCCATGCCAAGGGTGAAGGATCCGGTCCCAAGGAAGAAGTGGGTCAGGTGCTCTATATGCGCGGCGCCATGAGTGCCATGCTGGCGGTCGAAGGTGTCCGCCGCGCGCAGGAACGCTTTGGCAAAGGCAAGTGGATGTCGGGCGAGCAAGCGCGCTGGGGGTATGAGAACCTGGCGCTGGACCAGAAGAAGCTCGATGCCCTGGGCTTTGCCGGCGTGATGCGCCCGATCAGCACCACTTGTGCTGACCACATGGGTTCCAACTGGGCACGTGTGCACACGTGGGACGGCAAGAAGTGGAACTTCTCGTCTGACTGGCTGCAGGCAGACGAAATGATTCTGAAGCCACTGGTTAAGACCACGGCGGCCAAATATGCGGCGGACAAAAAACTGACACCGCGGACACCGGCTGACTGCCAGTCCTGATGACAACGGCGGCCCTGGCGGGCCGCCAAATGAAAGCCCCGCAATGCCGGGTTTTCATTTGGTTTGAATGGAACTACCACCATGAGTGAAGCGAAAAACATTGTTCTCAACGTGAATGGCATCGAGGTCATTTACAACCACGTGATCCTGGTGCTCAAGGGCGTGTCGCTGCAGGTGCCTGAAGGCGGCATTGTGGCCATCCTGGGCGGCAATGGCGCGGGCAAGACCACCACGCTGCGGGCGGTGTCCAACCTGTTGGCCGGTGAGCGCGGTGCGGTGACCAAGGGTTCGATTGAGCTGCGCGGCGAACGTATTGAAAACCTGTCGCCGGCTGACCTGGTGCAGCGCGGCGTGGTGCAGGTCATGGAGGGGCGACACTGTTTTGCCCACCTGACGATTGAGGAAAACCTGCTCACCGGCGGCTACACCCGCAAGAGCAAGGCCGAAGTCGCTGCCAACTTGGAGAAGGTCTACAACTATTTTCCGCGCCTCAAGACGCGGCGTACCAGCCAGGCGGCCTACACGTCGGGAGGGGAGCAGCAGATGTGCGCCATTGGACGGGCCCTGATGGCCAATCCGAGCATGGTGCTGCTTGACGAGCCGTCCATGGGGCTGGCGCCGCAGATCGTGGAAGAGGTGTTTGAGATCGTCAAAGACCTCAATGCCAAGGAAAAGGTCACCTTTTTGCTGGCAGAGCAGAACACCAACATGGCCCTGAAGTACGCAGACTATGGCTACATCATGGAATCTGGCCGTGTGGTGATGGATGGCGCGGCAGACTACCTGCGCACGAATGAGGATGTCAAGGAGTTCTACCTCGGCATGGGTGGCGGTGAGCGCAAGAGTTTTAAAGATGTCAAGAGCTACAAACGCCGCAAGCGCTGGTTGGCCTGAGTCCTTCTTTTAATGGCTTTTATGCCGCTAGCCCTCGTGAAATAAGGACTAGTAGCTATGATATCTATAGCAATACATCTGGCCCCCTGGAGACCTACATGACCTCAGCGTATGACGCCCTGGAAACCCGCCCGCCCGCCCAGCGCGAGGCCGCGCTGATGGCTGCACTGCCGGGGCAGCTGGCCCATGCCAAGCAAGCATCTGCGGCCTTTGCCGACCTGTTGCGGGATGTAGATGCCACCCGAGTGGTGGACCGTGCAGCGCTTGCCAAACTGCCGGTGATTCGCAAACACGAGCTGCAGGAACGCCAGCAGGCTGCGCGTCAGGGGGCGGTCGGCGCGGTGGCTGCGGGCAATGTGTTCGGTGGGTTCAGTGCGCTGGGATACGGTGCTGCCATGCCACGTGTATTTGCCAGTCCTGGTCCGATCTACGAACCCGAGGGCACCGCCCGCGACTATTGGCGCATGGCCCGGGCCATCTACGCAGCTGGTTTTCGGCCGGGCGAACTGATCCACAACAGCTTTAGCTACCACTTTGTACCGGCGGGTTCCATGATGGAGACGGGTGCACACGCGATGGGCTGCACCGTATTCCCGGGCGGCACGGGTCAGACCGAACAGCAGGTGCAGGCCATGCGTGAACTGCAGCCCGCCGGCTACATCGGTACGCCCAGTTTTTTGAAGATCATCGTGGAAAAGGCTGCTGACATGGGTGTGAACCTGCCCAGCCTTACCAAGGCCATGTTCGGTGGTGAGGCGTTCCCACCGAGTTTGCGCGACTGGTTTACGGCCCATGGAATCGACGGCTACCAGTGCTACGCCACGGCCGATCTGGGCCTGATTGCTTACGAAACATCGGCCCGCGAAGGCCTGGTATTGGATGAAGGGGTGATTGTCGAAATTGTGCGTCCCGGAACCGGGGACCCGGTCGCCGATGGTGAGGTGGGGGAACTCGTAGTCACGACGCTTAACCCGGCCTACCCCCTGATCCGCTTCGGCACCGGTGATTTGTCCGCACTGCTGCCTGGCATCTGCCCCACCGGTCGCACCAACGCCCGGATCAAGGGGTGGATGGGGCGTGCCGACCAAACTACCAAAATCCGTGGCATGTTTGTCCATCCCAAGCAGGTGGACGAGATTGTGAAACGCTTTGCCGAGGTGGCCCGCGCCCGTCTGGTGGTCAGTGGAGAGATGGCAAACGAC
>JAABRC010000208.1 GCA_011391115.1 Candidatus Egaibacter danicus
CCGTAAGCGGCGTAGATTTCCTCCAGGCGGGCTTTGGCCTTCAACACGTCGCCCATACCTGCTTCCACGCTCTCGCGCACCGTCTGCCCGGGGTCCAGCTGGGGTTCTTGCGGCAGGTAGCCGATATTCAGGCCGGCCATGGGGATGGCTTCACCTTCAAACTCCTTGTCGACACCGGCCATGATCTTGAGCAGGGTGGACTTGCCGGAACCGTTGGTACCCAGTACGCCAATTTTGGCGCCCGGAAAGAAACTGAGGGAAATGTCTTTGAGAATGAATCGCTTCGGCGGAACAATCTTGCCGAGGTGGTTCATGGAGAAAACGTATTGAGCCATTGAGTAAGTTCTAGCAGGGGGGTAAAGACCACATTATCGGCTGTGACCAGCCGTCCTGCCCCACCCTTGAGCCCATCAACCTATTTTTCCGGTGGCTGGCTGGCTGGTTGACGCGCGACGCCCAGCTCGTTTCGCAACGCCGTCTGGGCAACTGCGTCCAGAGCGTTGTCAATGAGGTCTCCTCGGGAAACCACGCGAATCCTGTTCTGCGCGCCCAGTCTTTCCATCGTGCGGCGCGACATGGAATGTGCCAGCCCCGCGCCAGATATGAACATGAACAGCGTGCGATGGGGACTGCACCAGGTTAGCTGGGCCCGTACCCATGCGTCATTCAGCAACAACTCAACCCAGGATCCCGTTCCCAAATCTGCAAGTGACCAGGGGCCGGTAGCCCCCAACTCCAGGGCTTCCGGCTTTCCGGAAAAATCCATGGCCGTCGCTGCTTCGGCACCCTGGTAGTCTGCCCCCCCAGATTCATCGTCTGCCACCCAGAACGCCGCCGATTCTGGAAGACCTGAAACAAACCCGCCTTCCGCCTGCTCCGCTGGAACTGCTGCGTCATCTTCCGGCTTGGGGGCGAAGTCGATATCCAGGTCAACATCCAGTGATTCACTGCGGTCCGCTGCAATTGCAGCCCGATGGCTCTCGAAGGCAGTTTCGTGCAGGGTAATCAATTCATCAAAAAAAACCGAAATGCGCTCTTCCGGGAAATCAATCAGCTTGAGACCCTGACGAAGCTGACCCAGCAGTTGCGGCACAAGGCGAACCAGCCTTGCCGGGTTACGTCGGGTCAAACGGAACCGCGCGCTCCAGACCAGATCGTCAACCAGGGTCAAATACCCTTGTGAATCTGCTGTTCCGTCCACACCTCTGAGCTGTGACTCTGCCACCACCTGCGACCAGGGGCCATGCAGAAATTCAGTCACAAAGTCGGGGAGCTTCTGGTCCTTGAACCGTTCCCTGAATTCGTCTGCATGGCGTTGCGCCAACAGGTTTCGCTGCTCGGCATGGAGCAACGCCCGGGCGGCCGCTTCCTGCCGCTGACGTTGAACCACTTCATCCTTTGCCCAGCCCTCGTCGAGCTCCTGCAACACCTGGGAGAAGGACGTTGCATCACCCGCCCCTTTGACCAACACTTCTACCGCATCGGAGATCGATTTCAGGAATTTGGCGAACCCTTCATCACGCTCTGTCGAATAACCCAGGCTGCGATGGGTGATCCGGTCCAGGAATTGACGCGCGGGATGTTGGCGCTCGGAAAAGAAGCGCGGGTCTGATTTGGAGAGCCGCATCAACACCGGCTCGACCAGTCTGAGCTGCTTCCTGACCTTGGGCAGCAACCGCTGGTCCAGCATAAGGTGGTCGAGCATCATGCGAACCACCTCTTTGCCCAGCCGCCGACCCAGCTGTTTACTCTGGGTATGCTCACGGGCAACTTGCGCGGGGGTAGCCTTGCCTGGCGACGCACCTGTTTCCTTGGACGCCGTTTGCGCTGAACGTTCGGCCAGGCGCTTCATCATCGGCTCGATCAGCTTGAGATCCTGCAATGCCACGAATGACGCCGGGACAGTGTGCATGAAGTCCTTCATACTCGCGGAGCCGGCACCCATTTCCAGTTCGCCAGAGAGAAGCCGGCGCAACTTGTCAAGCGTCAACAGAGTCCGTGTCACGGTGTTTTCGACCGGCTTGGCTCTTGAAGCTGCACTGTCGCCTGCAGGTCCACCCAGTGGATCGGCTGGCTCGACGCCCTGAGACCGCAGCCAGTCCGACGCTTCCCTGTAGAGTTGCCGCAGACTGACTCCCAGCAACCCGGCTGCGGGCGTCAGTAACGCAGATCGCACGGCGTCATCAGGAACATGCAGCATCAGGCTCCGATGCAGGGCCCGGACAAACGCATCAGGCTTCAGCGGATTCAGGTGCGCCTGAACGGTGATCCACCCCAGCAACCCGCTGACGAGAGCAGAAAAAGGAGGTAATACATCGTCCACAGCCCGGAAGACCTCTTGCTGCGCAAGCGCAAACTCGATGCTTTCATCGATTTCACGGGTGTCGAAAAGTTGAATGTCCGCAAAACGCACCAGTGTCGGTTCCGCAGAGTCCTGGGTTCCGCCATGAAAAACCGCCTGCCGCAACTCTGACTCAAAGGTGCTTCGAACAGCCCCGGCGCTGGCATTGAGTTGCTGTATGGCCAATTTGCTCGCCGGACTCATGTCATGAGCGGAGCGGCTGGTGCCCGACCGGATGGCAGAGGCGGTCAACCCCTCCAGTACATCACCAATCAATGCGTCTGCTTGAGCGAGGACAATTTCCATGCAGTCGGCCAATGACGGGCGTGCAATTGTTTCATTGCTCGCAACGCCTATTCGCCGCAACAGAAATTTCTTCATTGACCGCGTTCCTTGCTTCCAGCACCGCGCCGATGTCCGGCATTGGGCCCCAACTTTTCCCATTCTCACTGTTACCGGCCTACAAGGACATATCGGTAACATCTTGTTGCGAGTTGACGGGATTCGACTTCTGTAGGCCCTTTTCAGGCAAAAAAAGGAGGCATGCGATAATCTCGAACATCGTGGCGCTCCAGTTGCCCGCGGTAGCAGCAACTTGCTGGGGGCATAAACTTTCGTTCTTGCCCCGTTTTTGAATCTATCTGCCTTTCACTGGCCCGGTGTGCTTACCCCGGGACAGGCCGATATCCCAAGCGCCCTGGATGGGCGCCACAATCCATGAACTTTGAAGATCTGAAGCTGGCTCCGGCCATTGTTAAAGCCGTGCGCGAGCATGGTTACGAAACCCCTACCGCCATTCAGGCACAGGCCATTCCCGTGGTGCTGGAAGGCCACGATTTGCTCGGTGGCGCCCAAACCGGAACCGGTAAAACCGCTGCATTTGTGTTGCCAATGCTCCACAAACTAAGCATGAGCCGTAGCGCCCAGAACAAATTTGGCGGCACCGGCATCCGCGCACTGGTGCTTACCCCAACCCGCGAACTGGCCGCCCAAGTGGAGGAATCGGTACAAACTTACGGCAAATTCCTGCAACTGTCCTCCACCGTTATCTTTGGCGGTGTTGGTATGAACCCACAGATCAGCCGTGTGAAAAAGGGCGTGGACATCCTGGTAGCCACGCCGGGCCGCCTGCTCGATCTCTTGCAACAGGGGGTTCTGGACCTGGGCCAGGTGCAGATATTGGTACTGGACGAAGCCGACCGCATGCTGGACATGGGCTTTATCCATGACGTGAAAAAAGTGCTGGCTGTTGTACCCAAGGAAAAGCAGAGCCTGTTGTTCTCGGCCACCTTCAGCGACGAAATCCGTGACCTCGCCGCCACGCTGCTGAAGAACCCGCAAAGTGTGCAGGTCACCCCACGCAACACCACAGTGCAACGCATCACCCAAGTGATTCACCCGGTGGGCCGCGGCAAAAAGAAAGCGCTGTTGGCGCACATCATCAACGAACAAAACTGGAGCCAGGTACTGGTGTTCACGCGTACCAAATTTGGCGCCAACAATGTGGCCGAGTTTTTGACCAAAAACGGCATTCAGGCCATGGCCCTGCACGGCAACAAGAGCCAGGCCGCGCGCACCCAAGCCTTGAGTGGCTTCAAAAGCGGTGACATCCGCGCTTTGGTCGCCACCGATATCGCAGCACGTGGCATTGATATTGATGACCTGCCACACGTGGTGAACTATGAAATCCCCAACGTCAGCGAAGACTATGTGCACCGTATTGGCCGTACCGGTCGCGCCGGTGCCGACGGTGCGGCGGTGAATCTGGTGTGCCTGGATGAAGAGGGCTTCATGCAGGACATCGAGCGTTTCACCAAACAAAACATTGAAGTCAAAATTGTTGAAGGCTTCGGACCCGAACCCGGCGAGAAGGCCGAGCCCATTGCCATGGGCCGCCAGACCATCTGGGGTGGCGCCGGCAAACCGCCAAGTCGCGATGTCATGCAGGCAGCGGCACGCAACGCACGCACAGAAATGCTGCAACGTGTGCGCGACAACCGGACCGGACAGGGCGACCGTGGCGGAAACGGCGGTGGCAACGGCGGTGGCAACGGTGGTGGTGGACGTGGTGGTCA
>JAABRC010000209.1 GCA_011391115.1 Candidatus Egaibacter danicus
TCGACGACTACTATGAGCCCTTCACCTTCGACTACGATCACCTGCAGTCCGCACCGGAGATGAAGCACGCCCCCACCGCGCGCCCCCGCTCCCTGATTACAGGAAAGCGTATGGAGAAGATCGAATGGGGCCCCAACTGGGAAGAGATCCTGGGCGGTGAGTTCAGCAAGCGTAGCAAAGACGCCAACCTTGCCGGTTTCGAGCAAGCCCAAAAAGACATGATGGGGCAGTTCGAAAACACTTTCATGATGTACTTACCGCGCTTGTGCGAGCACTGCCTGAATCCGGCATGTGCAGCCTCATGCCCGTCAGGCTCCATCTACAAGCGTGAAGAAGATGGCATTGTGCTGATCGACCAGGACAAATGCCGTGGTTGGCGCATGTGCGTGAGCGGTTGCCCTTACAAAAAGATTTACTACAACTGGAAGAGTGGCAAGGCCGAGAAATGCATCTTCTGCTATCCGCGCATTGAAGCGGGTCAGCCCACGGTGTGCTCGGAAACTTGTGTGGGTCGTATCCGCTACTTGGGCGTGCTTTTGTACGATGCCGATGGTATTGCTGCAGCAGCCAGCACGCCCAACGAAGCAGACCTCTACCAAGCGCAGCTCAACCTGTTCCTGGACCCCAATGACCCTGCGGTGATTGCACAGGCGCGCATTGACGGCATCCCCGATGCCTGGATGGCCGCAGCCCGCCAAAGCCCTGTTTACAAAATGGCGGTGGACTGGAAGGTGGCATTGCCGCTGCATCCCGAGTACCGCACTTTGCCGATGGTTTGGTACGTGCCACCACTCTCGCCCATCACGGCATCGGCCAACGCCGGCGTGCTGAGCCAGAACGGCGAAATTCCGGATGTGTCGCAACTGCGCATTCCGGTCAAGTACCTGGCCAATCTGCTGACGGCTGGCGACACAGGCCCAGTGGTACGTGCGCTTGAACGCATGCTGGCGATGCGCTCCTACCAGCGCACCAAGCATGTGGATGGTCTCGTTAATCAGGCTGTGCTGGATCAGGTTGGACTCAAAGCCGCCGAGGTGGAGGAGATGTACCGCTATATGGCCATCGCCAACTACGAAGACCGCTTTGTGATTCCCACGACTCACCGGGAATACGCAGAAAACGCCTTTAATGTGAAGGGCGGATGTGGCTTCAGCTTTGGCAATGGCTGCTCTGAAGGCCAGACCGAGACCAGTCTGTTTGGTAGCGAGAAGAAGCGCACCATTCCAATCCGGATGGAGGTTTGAGATGAGTATTTTTTCGTCTCCCCTGGTTGAAGCACGCTTAACGCTGCGCGTGCTGGCCCACCTTCTGCGCTACCCCGATGCAGAGCTGCGCGCCCATATTCCAGAATTGCAGCAAGCGCTGCGCAGCGAAAAAGCGCTATCTGCTTCGCGCTTGGTAGAGCTGAATGCCCTGCTGCAGCGTCTCGCATCGCAGCCACCGCTGGATTCAGAGTCGGAATATGTGGAGCTGTTCGACCGGGGTCGCCGCACTGCACTGCACTTGTTTGAGCATGTGCATGGCGATTCGCGTGACCGCGGCCCGGCCATGATCGACCTGATCCAGACGTATGAGAAGGCAGGACTGTTCCTGGATGCCAATGAGTTGCCCGACTATTTGCCGGTGGTGCTGGAGTTTGCCTCAAGCCAGCCACCTCAGCAGGCGCGCGAGTTTTTGGGTGAAATTGCCCACATCGTGCGGGTCATTTTCAGCGCCTTGCACAAGCGCGAAAGCTCCTACGCCAGTGTGCTGGCCGCGGTGCTGGAGCTCGCTGGCGAAAAGGCCGAGGCCGTAGCGGTAGCGCCCGAGCCTGAGATGGATGAGAGCTGGAGCGAGCCCGAGGTTTTTGGGGGGTGTTCCACCGAAGGCCAGGCGAAACCCGGTGCTCCGCAGCCCATCCAGTTTGTCAAAAAGTACACCACCCCGTCTTTAGGAGATCAGGCATGAGTTCCCTGCACAACTTCCTCTTTGTTATCTACCCCTATATCTGCCTGTCAGTGTTTCTCATGGGCAGCTTGGCGCGCTTCGACCGCGACCAGTACACCTGGAAAAGCGATTCCTCTCAGCTGCTGCGTAAGGGCCAGCTCAAGTGGGGTAGCAATCTGTTCCACGGTGGTATTTTGTTCCTGTTCTTTGGGCACCTGTTTGGCCAGCTGACTCCGCACTGGCTATACGAGATCTTCGTGACAGCCCCCCAGAAGCAGCTGGTGGCCGTGGTCGCTGGCGGCGTGGCGGGTCTGCTGTGCTTCATTGGTCTGAGCTTGCTACTGCATCGCCGCATTTTCGATGCTCGCATCCGCCTGACCAGCCATCGTACGGACATCGCCATTTTGGTGATTCTGTGGGTACAGCTGACGATTGGTCTGTCGACATTGCCATCGTCGTTCCACCATGTGTCCGATCCCACCACGATGTTGCGGCTGGCCGAGTATCTGCAGGGCATCGTGTTGCTCAACCCCAATGCAGCGTTGGTGGCAGGGACCGAGTGGCACTTTCAGGCGCACATGATTCTGGGTATGACGATCTTCCTGTTGTTCCCGTTCTCACGCCTGGTTCACGTCTGGAGCGGCTTTGGAACGCTGGCCTACGTGCTTCGCCCCTACCAAGTGGTGCGCAGCCGGCGCTTGGGCATGACGCCCAAAGCGCCGTTGAGTGGCCAGTAAGATTCCATTCAAACGGTAAGGACAGTGGACACTATGAACGCCCAAACATCAACCATCACAGGCTGCGGCAGCAGCACCTGCCAATGCGCTGGCGGTAGTGGCGACAAAGCCGCGCCGGTGCCGAGCATCAATGGCATTTCCCTGCATGAGCAGGGGCAGCACTTCGACGCCTCAACGTTGCGCGAGATGGCTTACGCTGAATTGTTGCGACAGACTGCTGTTAAAGCCGGTCTGCTTCCCCGCCACACGGGGTTGGTAGCTCCTGAGTTGGGTGAGGCAGAACGCCAGGTTATTGAAGCCATGGTGGACCAGGCTGTGGTTTCTCCCAGCCCCACAGAGGATGAATGCCGCCGCTATTTCGAGGCCAACAAGAGCCGATTTGTCGTCGGAGAAGCACTTCATGTTCGCCACATCCTGTTTGCTGTGACGCCTGGCGTCAACGTTCATGCGTTGACGGTACATGCTGAAAAGGCGCTGCTGGAACTGTTGCGCAAGGACGTCCCGGAGGCCCGTTTTTCCCAACTCGCAGCCGAACTGTCAAACTGCCCTACCAGTACGCAGGGAGGTGATCTGGGCTGGATTGGACCTGATGACTGCGCCCCGGAACTGGCCAATGAACTGTTTCACCAGAAGGATTCGAAATGGGGTATGGGGGTTCATCCCAGGCTGGTTCATACGCGCTTCGGCTTCCACATCATTGATGTGCAAGGTCGGCGCAAGGGTAAGCAGCCCCCCTATGAGGAGGTACGGGACCGCGTTGCAGCCGAATTGGCCATGCATTCGCGGGCCAGGGCCCTGCATCAGTACATGAGGTTGCTGGCTGGACAGGCGCTGGTGGAAGGTATTGAACTGCCCAGCGCTGACTCCCCTCTGGTGCAATGACTGATAAAGTCGCAGACGCAGACGAGCTTCTGCTGCGCCTGCGGCGCTTCCGGTCCGACTATTTCCCGACGCACCAGCAGCGTTTTCAGGATCTGGTGACCGAGGGTCAGCATCCAAAAACCCTTTTTATCGGGTGTTCCGACTCCAGGGTGGTGCCGTATCTGCTCACAGGTGCCGGTCCTGGTGAGTTGTTTATTGTGCGCAATGTAGGCGCCTTCATTCCCCCTTATGACGGTTCGCATGGCCTGCACGGCACCATGGCGGCCATCGAATTTGCCGTTTTGACCCTGCACGTGGAGCGAATCATTGTTTGTGGTCATAGTCACTGTGGTGCTATTCGGACAGCCTATGAAGGCGCACCAGACGAAGCAGTCGCACTGAAGGCATGGCTCAAACTGGCCAGCGAAGCCCTGCTTCCGGTGCAATCCAGTCCGGAGGCCATGCGCAAAACGGAAAAACGTGCCGTTGTCCTGCAACTGGAACGTTTAATGGATTACCCGATGGTCCGGCGTGACGTGGAGGCCGGAAAACTCACTTTACACGGCTGGCATTACGTAATTGAAGACGGTGAAGTGCATGTCTTTGATGTAACACAAGGTGATTTTGTCCCCGCTTCGGTAGCCTCCCACAGTGGCACAGGCCCCTACCAACCTTACGTGGAGCATGATGGACAAATTCTCTCTGGCTGAACCGGCCGTGACGGCAGTGAACGATGCGGCGACTGCAGCCGCCACCTTGAAGACTCTTTCTCAGGATTCCGGCCTGAAACCCTGGAAACTGTGCGGCAAGGACCTGATACCTGTGGTGCAGGGCGGAATGGGTGTGGGGGTTTCTGCGGGTGGCCTGGCCGGCACGGTGGCCGGTC
>JAABRC010000210.1 GCA_011391115.1 Candidatus Egaibacter danicus
CGCGAGAAGGATGAACAGCGCGACCCCCCACAGCGCGCCCACGGGCAGACGGCTGCCCAGTGAGGTGCCGCGCGCACGCGCTGAGGCAATGCCCTGACGCAGCACCAGGATGGCCATGGGCACGGTCATGGTGATGTAGCTGGCAAAGTGGTTGGGGTTGGCGAAGCTGCCGATCGCCTTGCCCGCCCCGTAGACCGCGTCAAATGCAAGGCTGGGAAATGGCCCCCTTTGCAGCAGGCCCAGCACCGCCTGCGCCAGCGCGAAGACGACGAGCGCGCGCACCAGCACGGTGAGTTGGCGCGGCGTGCAGGTGTGCGCCAGCAGGAAGACGGCGGTGAGCGGAATGCCGGCCAGCACGCTGACCCAGGTGGCGTCGGGCACGAGGCTGAGGGGGCGAAATGCCGCAGCAGGGGCCTGCGCCACCGCCAGCGCCTGGACATAAAGCTCGCGCCCGGGCAGCGCCGCCCACAGGCTGGCCGGCAGGGGCGTGAGCTGGACCAGCCCGGTCCACAGGGGCGCCAGGCCAAGAACCAGGACGGCGGCGGAGGCGGCAGGGTTCGCCACGGGGCGGGGTACCGTGCCGCCGCCAGGGGTGCGCGTGGCGCCGACCCATTGCACGGCCAGCAGCAGCAAGACCAGCAGGCCCAGCCATTCCAGCGGGACCATCGCCACATGACGGTTGCCACCCCGGATGATGGGCGCCAAGGCCAGGAGCAACAGACCCGCCCCAAAAGCAACGGGGCCTGCAAGCCCCGTCGATGAGAAGGCCCGAGAGGCCGGCGGCATTACTGCGGGCTGACCGCTGTGCTCGAACCGCCCGAACCCCCACCGGCAAGGGCCGCGATGACGCCGACACCGAGCAGCGCCGGGAGAATGTAGGAGGACGCGCCTGCCGATGCAGCCGCGACCAATGGCACCGCGCCACCCACGGGCGTTACCGCGGCCAGCAGTGCCTTGCAGTCAGCGCCCGACGTCACGGTGACGGATTCATTGGCCTTGAGGGCCACGACGCACCCGCTGTCGAAGGCCAGCGTGGCGGCGCCACTGGAGGTGGTGACGATGCGGTTGCCGACCACCAGCGGCGCGCCCGTGACGGCATTGACCAGTTTGTCACCGGCACCGATCGTGACCAGGCCCTGCACCCCCGAGAGCTTGCCCACGGCCGCCGGCGCTTGCGCCCAGGCAGAACATGCCACAGAAGCAGCGATGAGCAATACGGCAGTCTTATTCATGTTCATGATCAATCCTTGGGGAGGTCTGACGCATTTTACATACTCTGGCCGAAGCGCTACAAGCGCCGCAGCGCCGTGCGCACCCGGATGCCGATCAGGCCCCAATAGCCCAGATCAGGCCGCCCATAAAGATAAGCCATGTAGTCGCGGCTGGGCCACAGGCGCTGCCACAGCCAGCGCAGGCGCAGGCCCAGCGTAGGCAGCGCCTCGTAAGTCTTGCGCTGCATGTAGCCCCAGTCCGACAGGCGGCTGGCGTCCAGCGGCTCCGATGCGGCCACCTGCTGCAGCGCCAACACGATATCCGCCGGCAGTTCGCGATGGAAGGTTGAGGCCGCGGCCTCCAGCCCGGCCAGCACCACGCCCGCCAGCTTCTTGTCGATGGCCAGGCGCACCATGCGCTGCCAGTCCGCCGAGGTGAACACGTCCATCAGCACGATCAGGTCGTACAGCCACTTGAGCTTGTCATCGACGCCGATCGACAGGTTCAGCGCCCGGTGCATGCAGGCATGCAGCAGCGCATGCACCGGCCCGAGCCCGCGCGCGTTGGGCGCCAGCCTGGGCAGCGGGATGGATTCGGCCATCAGTTCATCAAAGGTGAAGGCGTCCGAGAACAACGGTGAATTGGTCAAGCGCCAGTGGATGTCCACCTCCACCCGCCAGTCGGGTGTGACTGCGCGCGTGCACAGCAGTTCGTAAGCAACCAGTTCGCCCGAGGTTTGGGCACGCTCGTAGCCTGTGGCGGTCAGTTGGGCCGACAGGCTCTCGGCCGCCTCGCGCGACGGCAGCAACAGATCCACGTCGCCACAGGCGCGCAGGTGCGGCTGGGCGTAGGCCCAGTGGGCCAGCGCAGAGCCCTTGAGGAGCAGTGCCGGAAGATTTGCATCGGCCATGAACCGCAGCACGCGCCGGGCTTCGGCCTCCAGCAGCATGGAGGTGAGTGCATCCTCGCGCGCCGCGCCTGCGAAAGCCTGACCGACCAGAGAAAGTGATGGGTTCGCTGCTTCATGTTGCAGGCTCCTGCCTGCCAGCACCACAACACCCTGGTGCCTGGCCTCGGCAATCAACTCCGCAGAAGGGTGCAGCGATTCAGGCGGGTGGTCACGTGGTCTGCCACTGAGCACGTCCGCAATCCACGCGCGGGCAGACACCATATCAGACCTCAATGCTCATGAGTTGCTTGTCCGGCAGCATCCGCAACATGCCGCGATCAACGTCTTCGCGCGGGCATGCGGACGGATCAGCAGCCTGTCAATGAACCGAATGCTCGACGCCAAGCATTGCGTAATCGACCATTTTGTAGCCGTTGGCATGGACACGGACGGCTTGGGGCATCACGGCTTCGACCTCATCGGCCATCACACCGAACTGCCTGCCATGGCCCCACTCTGCCTGGAATTCAGGCTTGTAGTCGAACAGATACAGGCCAATGCCAAACGGATGCGTGCTAATGCGGACGATATTTTCTTTGGCGCATGGGTCGGAGCAAGTAGAAACCTTAGGAGTTTTTTGGACTGGTCCTCCGGCTTCGTTTCCGTTACTACAACCACTTTTTGTTAGCTCTCCCACCCTGCCATAGCAAACCAATGTAGGGGCAACATAGACCAATTTTTGATAGATTTCTTGGTTTATCTCATGGATTCCTGATTGCTTAAACACGGTATTTCCCCTCGATAGTTACATGCTGAGCGCACCTAGAGAGCTTACTTTAAATTTCCTTACCTCAGTTTTTGAACCTGATCCAAATTTCGCTGTAACCATTGCAAGAGCGTTACGACCTCATATACGAAATTTCGCTCTGCATCATCGGGCTGGGTCTGAAAGTGCATGTAGCGGGTGCGAACAGCTTCGATATCAAGATAATCGCCTAGCACATTGGCCACGTCCTGTTTCAACGCTTGCGACACGAACACAGACGTTTCCGTCAATAATCGGTTGGCAAAGTGCCAGCCAAGGTGTTCCTTTCCAAGGCGCTGGCGCACGCTGGCTTCAAGTCCCGTTCCAAAGGCGGTGCGCACCAGGTATTTGGTCCAGCCATCGCGCACCTTGTAGCGCAGCGGCAGACGCAGGAAAAACTCGATAACCCGCTTGTCAGCCCATGGGTCGCGCAGCTCGATGCCGAACCTACCCTCCATGCGTGCGAAGGCGGTCAGGCCGAGGACGATGCCAAATGTTGGCAAACTGATCACCTCTGCATGGTTGTGCCTGAGATTGGTGTGCTTGGCTTGCAATTCAGCTGCCACACGCAAACGCTCAGCAAGCCGAAGTTTTTCCACAAGGGCTGGTTGAATTGTGCTGTGCGCCAAAGGCGACCCTTGACCCAGCAATCGGCGTACCATGGGTTTCAGCCCAAAAGGCAGGTAAGCGGTACCGGCATTGAGCAAGCACAGCTTTAACGGTGAAGACCCGCGTAAGGATGTGTTGTTGTGGCTGGCGCCCTGGCATTCCCGCCAAGCTTGCCGCCACTGCCCGGCTCGCATCAGATAGGCCGGGTAGCGGTTCGGTACATACATCGTCAGGTCGCCACTGACACCGTGTAGCACGACCCGATGCTGCTGGCGGCTGGCCGCCTGACACATCATCATCGGCAGCAGGATGGAGTTGTCGATCGGGTGCGCTTTCGACCAGGCGATGTCGATCAAATCTTGCACGCTGGCCATGCCCTGGAACGACGGCACCGAGACAAAGTGCGCGTTGGCGCCCAGGTCCTGGGTCAGGCTCTGGATGCATTGGGATTCAATGCAGATTTCCGGATGATCAGAAATCGCCGAATAGGTGTGGAACGCCTTGCCCGGCATTTCCGGCAGCAGGCGCTTGACCATCGCGGCGATGCCGGCCGAATCCAGGCCGCCGCTCATCATCGCGGCCACCGGACCGACCGAGCGCATGCGGCAGCGCACCGCCTCGCCGAAGACCGCCAGAAAGGCTTCCTGGCATTCCTGGTCAGAGGCGTAGATACTTTCTTCACCCGGCTCCAGCCGCCAGTAGGTGGTGATCCGGGGCACGCCATTGCCGGAAATCACCAGGGCCTGTGCGGGCATCAGGGCCGAGACGTCCTTCAACCAGACCGGTTGCGTGTCGAAATCAAGAAATTCGGGAACCAGCAGATGCGCGATCAGTTCTTCGTTGGGCCGGTTCGACACCCCTGGCAAACCCAGCAAGGCTTCG
>JAABRC010000021.1 GCA_011391115.1 Candidatus Egaibacter danicus
ACTCACCCAGCTGGATGGCGCCGCTGAAAAAGCGCGGCGCCGCCACCACAAAAGGAAACACCACGGCTGCCTGACCAAAGAAGCTGGTGAACCAGATCAGGTTTTTTTGCGCCTTGATCAGTTGCAGGTAGTTGCCCAGCAGCCGGGAGAAGCGGCTGTCAAGTTGCATGCGCTCCACAGCCTCGCCCTTGTCCAGAGCTATCGATTCGCTGTATTCCCGCACCCGCACCATGTGGTGGCGAAAGTCGGCCTCATACCGTTGCTGTTCAAAATTCAGCTTGATCTGCGGGCGCCCGATGTAATGCGTCAGCACACTGCCCGTCACGCAATACAGGACCGCCATCCACACCATGAAGCCGGGGATGTTGTAGTCATTCCCCTGAAACGAAAACGCAAACCCGCCAGACAGTCCCCACAGAATGCCGACAAAACTGGCGAGCGTTACAACGGAATTGAGCAAGCCCATCGACAAGCCAATGGTGTAGCTGGTGAACAGATTGAGGTCTTCCTGAATCCGCTGATCCGGATTGTCCGGGTTGGTCGCTTCGGCATTGAGTGGACGGGTGAAACGGGAGAGTTCCAGCTTGTAATACGCGTGAGCGCTCAGCCACCGCTGCAGGTAATGGCCCGTCATCCAGGAACGCCAGCGCATTTCCAGCAGCTGCGTCAGGTAGAACTTGTAAACAGCGATGATGATGTAGGCGAACGCCAGATAGGTGAAGCGCCCCAGCTGCGTCCAGAACACGTCGGCCTGCTTGTTTTGCAGCGAGTCATAAAAGAGCTTGTTCCAGTCGTTGAACAAGACCGCCATGTAGACCAGACCCAGATTCAGCGCGATGATGGCCAACAGCAGGCCCCGTGCTTTCCAGCGTTCGTCAGATTTGAAGTAGGGGATGGACAGCGACCAGGCCTTGGCCATGAAGTGTCTGAACGCAGTCAATTTGCCGATGGTTGTCATGAAGCAAAGCCTTCCTGAATGAAGGTTGCATGGTAGCGCGCCCAAAAGGCGGCGTTTTGCCTCAGCGATATCAGGGATTGCGGGTACCCGCAGCCACGTGGCCAGCCGGTACATGCTGGGCGGCGGAGTGCACGTGACCGGTCTGGTCATCAAAAAAGAAATCAGGCTCGAACTCGCGCAGAAATTCGCCCTTGGCGAGTCCGCCGAGAAACATCGCTTCGTCCACCTCGATATTCCAGTCCATCAGTGTGCGGATGGCACGTTCGTGTGCCGGGGCGCTACGGGCAGTGACCAGCGCAGTGCGGATGCGCATGTGGGGAATTTCAGCCTGCTGCATGCGGTGCAGAGCCACCAGCAGGGGCTTGAAGGGCCCGTCTGGCAGCGGCAATGCCACCTTGTCCATCTCATGCTGTTGAAAAGCATTCAAACCATGAGATTGGTACACCTGCTCGGCCTCGTCGCTGAACAGCACGGCATCACCGTCAAAGGCAATGCGCACTTCCGATGGATGGGCTTCACTGGCATGGGCCGAGTAGGGATATACCTGCGCAGCGGGGACGCCAGCAGCCAGTGCTGCGCGTACATCACTCAAATGGGTAGAGAGGAACAGGTTCGCGTGCAGCGGTTTGAGGTAACGCCAGGGTGCCTCTCCCCGGGTGAATGAACAACGGATGATGGGTAGCGCGTAATGCGCGGCTGACCTCATGACACGCAAGCCGCTCACGGGGTCATTGCGCGACAGGATGACCACTTCAACCCGCTGGGATGGCGTTTCGTTGAAAGCCAGCAGTTTTTTTACCAGCGAGAACGCCACGCCGGGCTTGGCGGGAATATCCAGACGCTCGCGTTGCAGCTGCATGTAGGCCCGGTCATCACCCTGCTCAAAAATCTGGTTTTCCTCTTCAAAGTCAAACAACGCACGTGACGAGATCGCCACGACCAGTTTGCCGTCGAGGGAGACGCTCATTTCACAAGCTGGTTGAGCTGGATGATGGGCAGCAATACCGCCAGCACGATCAGCATCACCACCAGTCCCATCACCACAATCAGCAAGGGCTCCAGAATCGTGGCCAACTGGATGGCGCGGCGTTGCACATCGCCACTGAGCTGTTGCGCGGCACGCTGCAGCATGGCCGGCAGCTGGCCGGTTTTCTCACCCTGACGTGCAAACATGCTGACCAGCGCTGGAAAGCGTTTCTTTTGAGACAGGGCAGAAGCCAGCGGGGCACCTTCACGCACCAGGATCAGTGCATCCATCGCATCGGCCTTCATGGCGCCATTGGACAGCGTTTGCGCAGCCGCCTGCAAGGCTTTGAGGATGGGCACGCCGGCTGCAGCCAGCATGGCCAGCGTGCTGGAAAAACGCGCTGCGTTGTAGCCGCGGGCCAGACGCCCCAACACCGGGAAATTCAGCCAGGCCGCATCAAACTTATCACGAAAAGTGGCGTTAGCCCAGGCAAAACGTGCGCTAATAGCTCCCAAAATAATAGCAACCAGAACCAGCCATCCATAACTTTTGACGAAGCTGCCAATGGCCAGCATGATGGTGGTGAGCATGGGCAGGGCGCGTTTGGAGCCTGCGAAGACGTTGGCCACCTGCGGCACGACGTAACCCACCAGAAACATCACGATCACGATGGCCACCAGCGTCACGATGGCCGGATAGAGCGCGGCGCCAATCAGTTTGGCCTTGAGAACCTGCTGCTCTTCCAGGTCATCGGCCAGACGCTCCAGTACCAGACCCAGGTTGCCACTCTGCTCACCGGCGCCAATGACGGCGGTATAGATGGAGGAAAACTCGCGCGGGTGTTGCGACAGCGCTTTGGCAAACGTCGAGCCACCGTTGACCTCGGCACGCAGGGCTGCGACCAGATTGCGTTGCTTCTCGTCCTCTGCTTCTTCTGATAGTGCCGACAAGGCTCGTTCCAGCGGCAAGCCGGCGGCCACCAGCCCGGCGATCTGCCGGGTCCAGATGGCAATCCCCGTGGTATTGAAGACGGGGCGCGTCATCAACCGGTCACGCCAGCCCCCCCCGCTGCCCGAGTCGGTCATGCCGCCCGCACCAACGGGTTCAACCAACAGCGGCACGAGTGATTGCGCGCGCAGCTGGTTGCGCGCCGACTTGACAGTGTCAGCCTCGATCACGCCCTTGCGGGTTTGCCCTTGCGGGTTGATGGCTTCAAAGGAATACGCGGGCATGGCCTTGTGGGTCTCAGGTCAGTCGTGCCTGACGTCAGTCCCGGGTAACGCGGATCAGCTCTTCCTGCGACGTGATGCCGGTTAGCACCAGGCGCTCTCCGTCGTCGCGCATGAGCCGCATGCCGGCCTTGATGGCGGCAGCACGAATGTCGGCCTCCGACGCGCGGTGGTGAATCTGGGCGCGAATCGCGTCGTCCGTCACCAGCAGCTCAAACACGCCCGTGCGTCCCTGATAACCCGTCTGGCCACAGGCATCACAACCCGCACCATGGCAGTGCAGGCAGAGCTTTCTGACCAGCCGTTGCGCCAGAACACCCAGCAGGCTGGAACTCAGCAAAAAGGGTTCCACGCCCATGTCGATCAGGCGGTTTACCGCGCTGGCAGCATCGTTGGTGTGCAGCGTGGCCAGCACCAGGTGGCCGGTGAGTGATGCCTGGATCGCGATTTGCGCTGTCTCAAAATCGCGGATCTCACCGATCATGATCACGTCGGGGTCTTGCCGCAGGATAGCGCGCAGGGCCTTGGCAAAGGTGAGGTCGATCTTGGCGTTCACCTGCGTTTGCCCAACCCCGGGCAATTCGTATTCGATCGGGTCTTCCACCGTCATGATGTTGCTGTGCGCGGCGTCAAGCTGGCTCAGGGCCGCATACAGCGTGGTGGTTTTGCCGGAGCCGGTAGGTCCGGTCACCAGAATGATGCCGTGTGGCTGGGAGATGAGTTTTTTGAGCCGGGCGAGTGAGTCGCCCTGCATGCCAACGGCTTCCAGGTTCAGCTTGCTGTCGCTCTTGTCCAGCAAACGCAATACTGCGCGTTCACCATGTGAGCTCGGCAGTGTGCTCACGCGCACGTCCACGGCACGGGTACCGATGCGAAGCGAAATGCGGCCATCTTGCGGCAGGCGTTTCTCCGAAATGTCCAGCTCGGCCATGATCTTCAGGCGCGAAATCAACGCTGCATGCAAAGCGCGATTGGGTTGCACCACCTCGCGCAGCGCGCCATCCACGCGAAAGCGCACACTGCTGTGTCGCTCATACGGCTCGATGTGGATGTCACTGGCACCATCCCGCGCGGCTTGCGTCAGCAAGGCATTGAGCATACGGATGATGGGCGCATCGTCCGAGGTTTCCAGCAGATCTTCCACCGCTGGCAGGTCCTGCATCATGCGTGACAGATCGGCATCACTTTCCACTTCGCTCACCACATCAGCCGCATTGGACTCACCTTGTGCGTACACGGTGCTGATGCGCTGCACCAGCAGATCCTGTGTGGTGGTTTCCAGCTGGCGTATGGGGTACTTGCGGGTAACTTCGCTGATACCGGCCGGCTTGGAAGCCGGGTGCAACCACAGCGTGAGCACACCCGCGTCTTCTTCAAGCAGCAGTTGCTGGGAGCGGGCAAAGGCGTAGGGCAGGGGGTAACGCATGGCTGGTGGCCAACGAAGTGGTCAGGGCTTCAAGGGGTGACTTTGGGTGCCGAGGCCGCTGACGCTGGTGCAGCTGCACGCGGTGCCTTGGGTGGCATGAGAGGTCCTTCATTAACCGGCACCAGCACACTGGACACGGGTTGCGCCGCTTTCTGGCCAGCCCGCATCAGGTCGTAGCGGTCCATGGAGAATTCTTCCAGCGCTGCAGCATCACGCACCACCACCGGCCGCAGGAAGACCATCAGGTTGGTTTTCTTGCGCGTGCGGGTTTCGCTCTTGAACAGGTTGCCGAAAAAGGGGACATCACCCAGGCCTGGAACCTTTTCCTGGTTGCCGGTGTATTCGTCCTGGAGCAACCCGCCCAGCACCACGATGGCGCCGTCTTCCACCAGCACATTGGATTCAATCGTCCGTTTGTTGGTGGTGGGGCCATTGCTGGCGTTGGCCGTTGAGGCCTGCACGCTGGAAATCTCCTGGTAAATGGACATTTTCACGGTGCCGTTTTCGCTGATCTGCGGCTTGACCTTGAGTGTCAGGCCCACATCCTTGCGTTCGATAGTCTGGAACGGATTGACAGTATTGGCACTGCTGCCGGTGTTGGTGAACTGACCCGTGACGAAGGGAACGTTTTGACCAATAACAATCTTGGCTTCTTCGTTATCCAGTGTGAGCAGGTTGGGCGTGGACAGCACATTGCCGCTGCCGGTTTCTTCCAGAAAGCGCGCCAAAAAGCCCAATACATACACCCCATTGGTCTGGTGGGCAACGCCGAAGTTTGCACCACGCGCCACAGACGGCGTGCCGGCTGCGGCCGAAGTCGACAAATTGATGATATTGCTGATACTGGAGCCAAAGTTGGTGCCCAGCAAACCAATGTTTCGGCTACCCGCATTGCCCAGCGCGCCCTGCCACTGGATGCCGAATTCCGCGGCGCGGTCCGCACTCACTTCAGCAATCAGACTTTCCACAAATACCTGGGCCCGACGTGAGTCGAGCTTGTCGATGACCGCACGCAGCTGTCGGTACTGGGGCTCTGCTGCCGTGATGATGAGCGAATTGGTCGATGCATCAGCCTGAATTTGTCCACCAGTTGTGGCCTGGCCGGCAGTTGCCGCCGCCGCACCGGCTGCGCCTGCCGTGGCAGCTGGCGTGAGGGTGACACGCGTCTCGCCAGCCATGGCTGCGCGCAGGGTGGCGGCCAGTTTGGTGGCGTCTGCATTCTTCAGGTAGACGACATAGATGTTGCCAGCTGCTCCATTCGCTGATTGGGATGCAGGCTGGTCCAGTTTCTCGATCAGCGACTTCACCAGGTTCACACGAGCCGGGTTGGCTGCCCGCAAAATCAGTGAATTGCCACGCGGCTCGGCGACCAGTGTGGTCTTGTAAGAAGCATCCGCCTGCCCCCCGGCAGCAGCTCCGCCAGAATCAATCAGGCGCAGAACCAGCGGAGCCAGATCGCTGGCGATGGCGTATTTCAGCGGAATGATTTCAACGTCGGTTCCCGGAGCAACATCCATCGCAGCGATGATCCGGCCAATGCGCTGGAGGTTGTCTGCATAGTCGGTAATAACCAGTGAATTGTTGCTCGCATTCACATTGATCGTGTTATTGGGGCTGATCAGCG
The DNA here is from genome assembly GCA_011391115.1 of Candidatus Egaibacter danicus. Next base: position 6,205 of record JAABRC010000021.1, read on the forward strand.
GACGCAAAATCGGCACCAGATTGTTCGCATTCTCGTAATTGAGCTTGATGATCTGCGTGATGATCTGGTTGCTGGTGGCACGCACCGGTGCGCCACCAGTACTCACACCGACTGATGCGCTTTGCAGCTTGGCATCGGCTTCGGGCAGCACTTTGTAGATGCCGCCTGTTTCCACCATGGTGTAACCCTGCAGGCGCAAAGCTGCGAGAAATTGGTTCATGGCGGCGGCACGGCTCACCGGTTTTTCGGTTACCAGGCTGATGGTTCCCTTGACCCGTGGATCAACCACGACGCCCAGGCCGGTCACCGTGGCCATGGTCCGGGCGACGGCTTCAATATCGGCATTCACAAAATTCAGGGTGATGGGCTCATTACGGCCAGATGGCGCAGTTTGCGCCATGGCGACTTGCCCACCCAGAATCAGGGCAGACACCACAGCTGGCACCGTGCGCAGCAATGCGCGGTGGGTCACCAGGCGGGCTTGTCGGATCAATGTACTCATAGCGTTAGCCTACAGTAATAACGGATCGGGCTCCAGTGCGCCGCCCGATCAGATTCAGAAGGTTGGACAAAGCCGCTTCGCGGTCGGGCGCTGCGGTAGCTTCGCCTGCAAACCGCAGTCGCGAGCCCACCCACTCGCCATTTCCACTTAGCTGCAGGCTTCCATCCAGGGTTTCAAGCTGCAGTCTTGTCGTTTCGCCTCCGGACACCGTGAGGCGATAGCTGCCCATGGGTTTGAGAGTGGATAGCCTCGACGACATGTTGTTGGCATCCAGCACCGCCTGCCCCTCAATGGTCAGCCGGCCCTCAATCCACGTGGCTGAAAAGCCCGTCGTGGTCACTTTCATGAGCCCTTCAGGTTGCATGGTATTCCAGGGCGTGCCCAAGCCGGTCAACAATGCCGCAGGCCAGGTGGATTCACCATTCAGCACCGTTGCTTTGACGCCACCCCACTGCACGGCGGCCTGTATGCGTACTGGTTGCGGGGTACAGCATTCGGCACTGACCGCGAGGTTCAAGCCGGTCAGTGCCGGTGAAATACGCCATTGCAGGGAACCAGGCAAGACAGCCCTGTCACGGCTTCCGGCACCGCCAGTCAATGCCAGTTGGGCCGAACCCGACCAAATGGTTCCACGTGCATCGGTCAGCAACACTTTCCCGGCCGAGCTGCTGCTAACGGCCGACGCCAGCCACGATGCCGGTGCAAACACCAGCACCGTCAATGCCACGCCCAGCACCATGCCGACGATGGCCAGCCCCCAGGGTGTTCTGTTGGATACGGATGTGGAAGGGCGACGGTTCGGTTTCATCAATGTCATCGCGCGGGCAGCACCAGTACCACCACACCATCCCAGCCAGATTTGGTATCGGTGGTGCTGCGCGTCAGCCGCGATTCAATGGGCAGGGCATGCGCATCAACCCGAACCTGGGCGAGCCAGGACACCAGTGCTTCAGGCGGCACGGCCTTCATGGTGACGGTGGCACGTTCTCCTGCCATCGTGATCTGTGCCTGAGCCCCGAGATTCTTTTTCACCAGCGTCGCCAGCATGCGCGACGCATCGTCATAGCTGACTTTGGGCCGGGATTGCAGGGCCTGGGCTTGCGCCTGCATACCCCGCATGGATTGCAGCTGGGCGTCCAGCGCGCGGTGTTGGGTGTCAGCGGCGCGCAACACCGTCAAGGCGGGCGATAGAAAAAGCCACCACACCACCGCCAGAACGATCAGACCTGCAGCCGCCGCAAGCATGGCTTTCTCGCGCGGAGCTACTGAAGCCCAACGGGTTTGCAGAGTGGACTGGAGCGAGGCGGGCAGCTTCATGGCATTCCTGTGGGGCTTGCGGGCCGCATGACCAGCGTTTCACCTTCAAGCCGTCCGGCAAAGCCCCGGGCCTGCAGCTGGGTGGTCATGGCCGATGCTTCCTCGCCACTCAGACCCAGCCCCTTGAATCGGGCTTCACCGGCAACAAATTCGATACCGGAGATGCTGCGGTTAATGGGTGCCGCGTCCCCAATAGCGGCCAGCATCACCTCCAGATCACGCCTGGAGAGGTCCCCGCCTGACTGGCGCAGCAGACTCATTTCCCGTTCCATCTGGACGGGTGCATCGACGATGACCTGAACGCCCGGAAAAGTCTGGGTCAGCACCGACCGGATGGCTTCGCGTTTCGTGTTCAGCGCCGATTTTTCCCGCCACGCCATGGCATTCAAGCCAATCAGGTTGGCACCAACCAGAACGGCCGCCCCCCAGCGGGCAGCACGCCATCGGGGTGACTGCAGAAATTCCACCCATCCGGACGAGAGGCGTTTGAGGGCGCGTTTGCCGCCGGAATTGGCCAGCTCAAATTGCGCCAGATCCCATGAAGACTGCGCTGCCCGCAGGGCCCGCTCGGGCCAGGTCTGCAAGTTAGCGCGACGCTGAAGGTGTTTCTCCGCCAGTTCCAGTACCGCAGGCTCGGCCATGACTTCTGCCTCGGCGGGCAGGTTGCCCAAACTGCGGGCCAGTGACAAAGCGCCGGTCGTCACAGGCAGGATGGTCACGCCGCCCTCGTCGGGGATGACCAGGTCAGCCTGATCCGGCTCTCCGATGAGGTAAATGGCGGAGGGCGGGGTCAAGGCGTCGCCTGGTACGAATTCCGGAACAATGCGCGACACCGGGCATTGCGCACCTTCCAGAATCGACAGGCTGGCACGCAGCCAGGCCTTGTCACACACCGCCACCCAGAACGGCAGCCCCGGGTCAATAGTGGGTTCCAGCGCAAAATGCAGATTCTCGGCATCGTCCAGCAGGCGCTCTTCCAGCAAGCCTTCGAGAACCGCCCGCAGCCGGGTGGAACTGGTGCTCACGCCCTGTGGCAGCTCGACCTGATGCCATGACAGGGCACGTGCCGGTGCCACGGCCACCACCTCATCACCCGAACCATTGTGGTGGGGGAGTAAATTGGCAGCCGCTTTGGAATGACGGTCCACGGTCACCCCGTCTGAACTCAGGGCGTACGCGAACTCCGTAGCCGAAGTGGCGGCCTGCTGGGGAAGTTTGACGATGAGCGTGGTCATGGTGAGGTGAGGGGGCTCATTGTAGTGAGGTGGCCTTCGCAGATGTTATCGGCCGGAGGCCACTGTTGTTGATCCGGCAGGCAAGCCTTCCTGCAATACACCGCGCTCGCGCCAGAGGATTTTGACGTCCAGACCATCACGTTGCAGCAGGGAGTGCTCCTGAAAAGTCGTGTCGTCAATGCGCAACCGGCCTTTCACTTCAAAAAACCGGGTGGTCACGGTTAACGCGTCCTGATTCCCGGGATTGCTGATTTCCGGCGCATATTTGATGACATCACCCAGCGTGCGGAAGTGGGACCGGTTGCGCTCTGCAATCAGCTTTTGGGCCGTGGCCATGGCCATCGTTGGCACGGCTGCATACAGCGCTTCTGCCGAGGCGGTGTTCACGTTCAGCAGCGTGCGCGCAGGCAGCAGGGTGACAAACGGCGTGATGATGGCGAGTGTGCGGGGCGGCAGGCCCATCCAGACCAGTTGCTCCAGCCGCTGGGGCATCAGGGCGGTGGACGCGCTGCCCTTGCTGGCCGGCGTGGCGCCTTCGGAGGCGCTCACTTCAGCGGCCAGTCGCAGGTTCTCAGCCAGATCTGCCAGCTGTTGTTGCGGCAGGCCCAGCAACTCAAACAATTTGGTGAAGGTAGCCATGGCGCGGGCCGACACCTTGTTGCCATCCATGAGGTTCAACACATTTAGGCGGCCTTGCGCATCAATGATCTGGCCAGACAAAAATGCTTCCATGGTGGAGTCGGAGTCGGTCACCGTGTTGTACCGGTCGGCGGCCAGAAAGCTTGACAAGCGGGCCTCCTGCAGCGGAATGGCCCAGGGCTCTGCCAGATGGTCGGCACCACCTGCGCGCGCATCTTCAATCAGGATCAGCCGTGACCAGTCCATGGCGCCCGTCAAAATCCAGCCTGACTGCACCCGCGAACGGTCAGCGGCTTCCACTTCCACTGCGCGCCATTGTTGCCACAGCGACGCAGTTGCCAGAGTCGCCACCAGTGTCACAGTCAGCATGGCTGCCAGCAGCGCAGCGCCACGGGCATGGCTCCCTTGTTTGCCAGGGTTCATGTTCGAAGGCGTCATATCGATTTGCCTCCGCTCAAGGTGGGCCGGATCCAGTCCAGCGTCAGGTCACCCACCAGCGTTTGCCCGGAGGGGAGGGTTAGCGTCAATCGCACGCCATCGGGCAAAACGGTGATCGGACCACCCGATGCATCGCTGGATAACGCGTTGCTCCACGCGTCACCCCGATAAAAATACACCTGCCACTGGTCCAGCGCCGTGATGGCTATTTCCTGCTTTTTCTCTTCGTCGCCTGCGTTTTGGGCCCACAGTTCAGCCAGCCGCCAGGCCTGGTCCAGCTCATTGCGCGTGCGTACCGGGCTGGATTGCCAGCGCAGCCACTGCCCACCCGAATCGGTGACGCGCCGCGACCAGGCTACCACCAGCACGCCTTGCGTCGGGTCAACAGTGTTGCGCCGGGTCACGCGCAACACCCGGCCATCCCAGTCCATGGGCGCTGCGTTGCCCGCGTCCGTTAACTGGGTGATGTTGTCCAGGTCCGAGCGCCACTGCATCAAGCCAGCCTGCAGGGTCAAGATCTCATCGGCCCGGGTTTGCGTTTGAGATTGCGCCCGTGTCATGCCATCCAGCCCGCGCCAGCTCAATACCGCCATCAGCGACATGATGGTAATGGCCACCAGCACCTCGATCAGCGTGAAGCCACGGTGGTGTCTTTGGGCTGGTTTCATCAAAACCGGCCAATCACGGTAGACAGTTTGAGCACGGGCACTTCATCGTTGGTGACCCGGGCATCCACACGCCTGAAATTGGGATTGGGCGTGGGCACTACCGTGACAGCCACATCAAACGTGATACCCACCTGCTCGCATCGTGAATCGCTGTTGCCCACTACCGGCATCTGTTTGAGCAGGCGAATGCGTGTGAGCTCGTTTTCGGCGCACAAATGCGCCAGCAACAGGTCCGACTGGCGCGCAGCGGTATTGGTCAGCGCATTGGTAGCCTGCATGCCCGCCATCAGCGCGATGGCCACGATGGAGAGCGCCACCAGCACCTCAATGAGGGTGAATCCCAATGAACGATGACGGGCGCGCATGGATTTCACTGCGGACTCACGATGGGCTCAGACGGCACCACGGCAAAGGGCCGCAGCCCGTCAGACATCACCCGGACAGTTTTTCCAGGTTGCTCCTTCAGGCTCAGAAACACCTCCTGGCGCCCTATGAGCGGCTCAGGGCCCAGATTCAGGACGGCCTTCGCGTCAACCGTGACGCCCTCGCTTTGCCAACTCTCCGACCGGTCGCCGCCGGACAAACCGGTGAATTTGAAACCGGTATCGGTGCTTTTCCAGTTCACCGGCACCCCGGTGGAACGGGACTGCGCACGGGCCGACTCCAGCATCGCCGCCAGCCGCTGTCCTTCCCGCTCCAGTTGCGTGTCGGCGCTGTCGCGTATGGCAAATGCCACGCCGGCCGTGCCCATGGCAATGATGGCGATGACCACCAGCAGTTCAATCAGCGTGAAACCGTGTTGGCGGTGCGACGCAAGCGTGGGGGCAATATTTTTACTGCCAGCTTCCAACGTCAGCATTCTTTCCCTCGCCCCCGGCTTGCGCATCGGCGCCAAACGACATCACGTCGATCTCGCCCTTGATGCCCGGGTTGAGGTATTGGTAGGGCTGGCCCCAGGGATCATTGGGCAGGCGTTCCAGATAGGACTTCCAGTTAGGCGGGATCGGTCCGCCGCCCGTGGGTTTGGTGACCAATGCCTTGAGGCCTTGCTCTGCCGTGGGATAGCGCTGGTTGTCCAGACGGTACAGCTTGAGCGCCTGCATCAGGTTGTTGACGTCCGTCTTGGCGGCGGTGGCGCGGGCGTCATCGGCGCGGTCCAGCACGTTGGGCACGATCAGTGCGGCCAGCACACCGATGATGACCAGCACCACCATCAATTCGATCAGCGTGAAGCCGCGCGCCAATGTTGTCTTGAAGGCAAATCGTAGTTTTTTCATGTTGCTGGCATATCCTTCCCGGGGTGACGTCAATCATAATCCGCTCATGTTGACAAATTCACAAAGCAGGCAACTGTCGCATTTTGTTACGTTCAGCGTGTGGGCGCTGGTGGCTGCCTGCATGGTCTTCTGGGTGCTGAAGTGGGTCGGGTCGTCCCACGGGGGCGATCTGTCCTCGGGCGGCGCCATCAGCGGCCCGGATGGCTTTGCGCAGGTCAGTGCGGGCGACCCGTCTGTCATTTCCAAATTGCTTGGGGCGGTCCGTGCTGCGCCTGCGGCTCAAGCTGCCGCCGCTCCCAGCCGTATCGTCCTGATTGGCGTTCTGGCCAACGCTTCCAGCCAGGGCACGGCACTCATAGCCGTGGGCGACAAGCCTGCCAAGCCGTTTCGCGTGGGTGCGCAGGTGGACGAAGGGCTCATTTTGCAGTCCGTCAAAACACGCAGCGCCTTGCTCGGACCCGATGCAGACGGTCCGGCGACCCTGACGCTGGAATTGCCGCCCCCTCCGTCTCGCTAGCTTCACATCTCCAGAAGCACCGTTTCTCCATAGCCGGGCCCATTGACGGGCCACTGATCTGCGCTGGCAGGTATTCGCATGCCGCCTGCAATCAAGGTGGCTGCCCGGATGACGCCGGCGTGGGTGATCCAGACCGCGTTGTCCCCCTGCAATCTGGACAGGGCTGCCTCGACCCGTCGCATGAATTCCTGTACTGATTCACC
>JAABRC010000211.1 GCA_011391115.1 Candidatus Egaibacter danicus
TCGGTGGTAGCCAGCACAAATTTCAGATAGTCCGGCGGCTCTTCAAGCGTCTTCAACATGGCGTTGAACGCCGTATTGGTGAGCATGTGCACCTCATCGATCATGAAGACCTTGAAGCGCCCCTGCACCGGTTTATAGACCGCCTGCTCCAGCAGAGCCTGCACCTCATCCACGCCCCGATTGGAAGCCGCATCGAGCTCGGTGTAATCCACAAACCGGCCCGAATCGATGTCCGTACACGCCTGGCACACCCCACACGGTGTGGCGGTGATGCCTCCCTGGCCATCGGCACCCAGACAGTTCAGCGACTTGGCCAGAATGCGCGACACCGACGTTTTGCCAACACCCCGGGTGCCGGTAAACAGGTATGCATGGTGCAGCCGCTGCGACGTCAGCGCATTTGTCAGCGCCCGGACCACGTGCTCCTGCCCCACCATGCCGGCAAAATCCTTCGGGCGATACTTTCTGGCGAGCACAAGATATGACATCTGGGGGATTCTAAGGTGCAGCCAATAGGGGTAGACTAAAAGATGCCGCGAGGCTTGTTCCGCCGCTTTGGTGGCAGATCATTCAATTTTGTTCACTTAACAGGAGATCGTTATGGCTGGAAAGTTTGAGATCAGCAAGTCCAAAAATGGAAAATTCATGTTCAATCTGAAAGCCGGGAACGGACAGGTGATCCTGACCAGCGAGATGTATGAGACCAAAGCCAGCGCGATCCAGGGCGTCGAGTCCTGCAAGAAAAACGGTGCTATGGATGAGCGCTTCGAGAAAGCCACCTCCAAATCCGGCCAGCCTTATTTCAATCTGAAGTCGTCAAACGGCCAGGTCATCGGGCGCAGCGAAATGTATTCCTCCGCGGCATCCATGGAAAACGGCATCGCCTCCGTCAAAACCAATGCAGCGGGCGCCAGCCTGAAAGACCTGACAGAGGGTTGAACGCAGGGCCAAGCCTTACAATATCAACTGACGGGCCTTCCCGCATGGTGAAGCGGCCAACCGGGTCAGGTGGGGAACCAAGCAGCCCTAACTGTGGAGCCAGTGCCGGGGTCAAGGCTCGTCAACCTAATTTCTCGCAGTGAAACATCTCAACGGCTGGCAACGCATCTGGCTGGTTTTCACCGTCGCACTCGCCTTGTGGTGCCTGCTGTACATGCCGGTCAAGTCCTACGTTTATAGCGCGAGGGCCGATGCTGGATACCGGAAAAACCTGCAGGCTGATTTCAACAGCGGGAACTGCGATGCCTACATCAATGGTGCACTGGAGCAGCTCAAAGAGCCGCCCTATTTTGAAGACGGGGGAACCTGCTGGTTCATTTTCAATACCCGGACCACCTACAAAATCCAGAAGACGCCGTTTACGAAGAACGATGCCGAGAACCACGAACTCTGGGAACGATTCAAAAGCATCGGCGGTGTATTCTTCACCGGCTTTCTGGTACTGCTAAGCTGCTCTGGCTTCATGTACCTGGCCGGGCTGGTTGTGGCAAGAATCCGGCACGGTATCGCCCACAAAACGTGAGCAACGCATCTAGCGCGTGAAGTAGCGTACCGCAACCACCAGCAAAGTACCGAGAACCATCAAGACTGCAATTTTTACCAATGAGACACCTGGCTCAGTGCGCGGTTTGGAGCGATTGCTGGCCATCGGCCCCAAACCTGATGGAATGGTGTTGATTGCTCCAAGCAGGGAAGGTATCGTGGTGTCGTTTTCCATTGTCGTCCTGATGTAGCCCGCTGGATCTTTGCCCGGGTGCCGCGAATTCTAATGACTTCCCCTGAAAGCTGCAGCAATCTTCAAGCGATTCCAGCCAAATATTTCAGGGCACCTTCCCCGGCCCGCTTGCCACTGGCCAGACAGGCCGTCAACAGATAGCCACCGGTTGGCGCTTCCCAATCCAGCATTTCACCGGCGCAAAAAACGCCCGGCAACGCATTCAGCATCAGGCCGTGGTCCATTGCCTCGAAAGGCACACCGCCTGCGCTGCTGATGGCTTCATCGATCGGACGGGTGGCCACCAGACGAATGGGCAGCGCCTTGATGGCGGCTGCCAGTTTGGGCGCTTCGGCGACGTCGGCCTTGGACAGCAATTCGTACAGGATTGCCGCCTTGATGCCGTCAATACCCAACCGGCTTTTGAGGTGGCTCGACAGCGAGCGCGACCCACGAGGATGGGTCACCTCCGCCAGCACACGCTCGGGCGAAAAATCAGGCAGCAGGTCCAGATCAAACGTGGCGGCGCCCTTCGCGGCGATCTCGTCGCGCAGCAGGCTGGATGCGGCATAGATCAGGCTGCCCTCCACGCCGGTGGCCGTGGCCACAAATTCTCCCCGGCGCTCGAACCGCTGGCCTTGCGAGTTCGTGAATTGAATGGCGACCGATTTGAAAGGCTGGCCCGCAAACCGGCTGGTGAAATGCTCGCTCCATGCACTCGCCACATCAAAGCCACAGTTGGACGGCAGCAGCGGCGCCACCACCACGCCGCGCGCGGCCAGCAGCGGAACCCAGGCGCCGTCCGACCCCAGGCGCGCCCAGCTGCCGCCACCCAATGCCAGCACCACGGCGTCTGCCTGCGCCGCGACCTCACCACCCGGCGTCTCAAACTTCAGCTGCGTGCCCGCTGCTGCTCCATCAGACTGCCAGCCCGTCCACCGGTGCCGCATGTGAAAACGCACCGCTTGCCCGCCGACTGGATGGCGCAAGCGGTGCAGCCACGCGCGAAGCAGGGGCGCCGCTTTCATGTCCGTGGGGAACACACGCCCCGACGTGCCGACAAAGGTCTCCACACCCAGCGTCTTCGCCCACTCACGAACCTGCGCGGCGCCAAAGGTGTTCAGCAGGGGCTCGATCTGCTCGCGCCGGGCGCCAAAACGGGTTACAAAAATATCGGCAGGTTCGGAATGGGTCAAGTTCAAACCACCCTTTCCGGCCAGCAAAAACTTGCGGCCCACGGAGGGCATAGCGTCATACACATCGACGGAAACACCTGCGCTGCAGAGCACATCAGCCGCCATCAAACCGGCGGGGCCACCGCCCACCACGATCACTTTTTTCATTCTTTTCCTGAACTGATATTTCTGTTACTTGTTTGTCACGCGGGCAGTTCCACCAGCTCACCATGCCCCGTCAGGAACGCGGCTTTTACAGTGGCATCCGGGTAGATGGCCTGCACCGCATCGCGGTAGTTTTGCAGTTGCGCCACCAGCTCCGGCTCGTCTTGGGGGGCATGGGCCGATTTGTAGTCCAGCACCCACCAGTCCAGCGTGTCCTTGCGTTGCACCAGGCGGTCCAGCCGCAGCGACTCACCCTGATACATCAACTCCACTTCATTTTCCTGCCAGCCGACGACAGCGTGGTCCCACGCCCAGGTGCCCTCACCCTGGAGGATACGCTGCGCCAGGGACAAGGCCTGCGCGCCCTCCTCGGGTGACAGCTCAAACTCGCGGGCTGCTGCCGATGCATTGGAGGCGGACGCGTCGCCCCACTCCAGCAGCCGGTGCATGGCCTGACCGATGCGGGATACAACCGGGTTGTCTTCAGCCGCATGAATATCTGCTTCTGTTTCGATAGCGGCTTGCGCAGGTCTGGCGGGGGCTGGTGGCAGTTCCTTGATGGAAAAAGCAGCCTGTCTGGCCGGAGGCAATGCTGAAACATGCTGCGGCGCATCGGCCAGATTCGTCACCTGTGGCATCAGATCACTCAGCCGTTGCCACCAGCTGCGTTGCGCGTCACGATACGGCTCGATGGACGACATGACCAGCGTAAGCCGGGCACGCGTGAGCGCCACGTACAGCGCATTGAGCTCTTCACGCCCGCGCTCGGCCCGCTCGGCCTCCAGCGTCGCCACGGCGCAGGCCGGTGGCTGGCTCTCGCTGGCGAGAAACACAAATTTGGCCGGGAAGGCCGCCTCGCCCGGCCAGTCCACCAGCACTCCCATGGTCTCGGCGTTGCGCTCGGGTGTGTCGGTGTCCAGCAGCAGCACGGCCTGCGCTTCCAGCCCCTTGGCACCGTGGATGGTGAGCAGGCGCACCGCCTGCGGGTTGACCGCCGCGGGTGCGACAACGCCTCCGGCCTTGAGCGCCCTTACAAAGGCATAGGGCGTGGCAAAACGGCCGCCACCCATCTGCAGCGACATGCCCACCAGTGACTGCAGGTTGGCCTGCACAGTGTCGCGCTGCGTGGCAGGCGCTGCAACTGCAAAGCGGGCCAGCACGTCACCATCGGCGTAAATCGCCTGCAGCGCATCATGCGGCGGCAACTGGTCCAGCCATGCCTTCCAACGCATCAAAATGGCTCCCAGCCCTTTTAGGTTATGCGTTAGTAGCTCCGTTTTTTGCAGCAAATCAAACCACGGTGCGTTGATTTCGCGGCACAGCAAGGCCAGTTC
>JAABRC010000212.1 GCA_011391115.1 Candidatus Egaibacter danicus
TAGCCATGGCCTTGCATGCCGATGACATGGTCATCATGGCCAACGGCTGCGTTACCCACCAGGGTGCCTGCAGCGATCCGGCTACCCACCGCGCCCTGGTCGATGTGTTTGACCAGCGCATTGCCATTCACCCGCTGGGCAATCAGTGGGTAGCCCTTCCAGCAGCGGGGTGACGCCATGAACCGGAAAACGCTGACCGGCAAATGTGTGATGGTGCTGGGTACCACCAGCGGCGCCGGCAAGAGCTGGCTTACCACGGCACTGTGTCGCCACTACGCCCGTGAGGGCCTCAAGGTTGCGCCGTTCAAGGCGCAGAACATGAGCAACAACGCGCGGGTAGTTGCGGGCGGCGAAATTGGCAGTGCGCAATATTTTCAGTCGCTGGCGGCACGTGCAATACCCGATGTGAACATGAACCCTTTGCTGCTGAAACCCGAGCGGGACACGCACAGCCAGGTGGTGCTGATGGGGCAGGTGAACGAGGGGCTGTCCGCCATGGCCTGGCGTGACCGAAGCGCCAGCGTGTGGCCGGTGATCGTCAAGGCACTGGATGCGCTGATTGCTGAAAACGATGTGGTGATCATTGAAGGCGCGGGCTCGCCAGCCGAAATCAACCTCTCCAGCAGCGACATCGTCAACATGCGGGTGGCGCAACATGCCAGCGCCGCCTGCCTGCTGGTGACAGATATTGACCGCGGTGGCGCCTTCGCCCATCTATACGGCACCTGGGCGTTGTTGCCGCAAGATGAGCGCGCGCTCATCAAGGGCTATGTTCTCAACAAGTTCCGCGGTGATGCCAGCCTGCTGGCCCCTGCGCCGCAAATGCTCCAGGACCTGACCGGTGTGCCCACGGTGGCCACGCTGCCCATGTGGTGGCAACACGGTTTACCCGAGGAGGATGGCGTGTTCGATGACCGCAGTACGGCGGCAGGCGCGGTTACCCAAACTGTCGCGGTCATTGCCTACCCGCACATCAGCAACCTGGATGAATTCCAGCCACTCAAAAATATTCCCGGCTCGCGCCTGCAATGGGTGCGCAGCCCATCAGAGCTGGCCGGTTTGAAGCCATCAGACTGGATCATCCTCCCAGGCTCCAAACACACCAGCGGTGACCTCGCCTGGTTACGTCAGCAGGGGCTGGACGCGGCAATCGCGCGCCATGCGGGCCAGGGTGGCGCAGTGCTGGGTATTTGTGGCGGCCTGCAGATGCTGGGTGAAGCGCTAGTCGACACGTACGGCATCGACGGCAATGCACCAGGCTTGGGCCTGCTACCACTGGTAACCCTGTTTGAGCCTGATAAAACCGTGCGGCACACACAGGCCCGCTTCAGTGCTGACCTGTCGGGCAAATATTGGGCATCCCTGGCCGGCGTGCAAATCACCGGCTATGAAATCCACCACGGCCAGACGCAACAACACCCAGCCATGGCTCAGAGTGGGGATGTGGCGCGCGTGGCGATGCCGGACGGGCTGGGCTGGCAGAACGCTGCAGGCAACGTCCTGGGCCTCTATCTGCATGGCCTGTTTGAAGACCCTGCTGCCCTGCAGGCGCTATTCGGTGGCAATCTGACCGGCCCGGTGCCGACGCTGGACTCGGTCTTTGACGGGCTCGCTGACTTCATCGAACAACATTTTGAGCCAGGCGTTTTATCCAGCCTGATTACCTGAACTCCAACCTTCATCCTCAAGAGAACACCGTGAACACATCCCTGCCCATCGTTGCCGATATCCGCAACCCCGCACTCACCCAGGCGTTGCAACACAAACTGGACAACAAGACCAAACCCCTGGGCTCGCTGGGTCGCATCGAATCGCTGGCACTGCAGCTTGGCGAGATTCTGGGTACGGAGTCACCGAATCTGAGCTGTCCGCAAATGGTGGTTTTTGCGGGTGACCACGGCCTCACTGCGCGAGGCATTTCGGCTTTTCCCAGTGATGTGAGTTGGCAGATGGTGGAGAACTTCCTGGCCGGTGGTGCCGCGGTCAGTGTGTTGGCGCGTCAGAACGGCATCAGCCTCACCGTGGTGGACTGCGGCGTGAACCATGATTTTCTGGCAGGTTTGCCAGTAGGCGCGCGGCGGGCGAATCTACTGGTGCGCAAGGTGGCAGGTGGGGAACAGGGTACGGTCGATTCTTCCCGGCAGCCAGCGATGACCTCAGCCCAGTGCCAGCAAGCATTGCAAAACGGGCAGGACATTGTCAAAGGCCTGCCAGGTAACGCACTGCTGCTGGGCGAGATGGGCATTGGCAACACCTCTGCCGCGTCGCTGCTGCTGGCCCGCCTGGCGGGGCTGGATATTACGGTGTGCACGGGTGCGGGAACGGGTCTGGACGCGTCGGCCGTGCAGCGCAAAACGGCGGTGTTGCGCGAGGTGCTCGCCCGTCACCCCGAAGCCAAAACGCCGCTGGATGCGCTGGCCGCATTCGGTGGTTTTGAGATCGCCACGATGGTGGGTGCCGTCATGCAGGCCGCCCACGAGCGGCGGGTGGTGGTGGTAGATGGTTTTATCGCCACCTCCGCCGTGCTGGTGGCGTATGCGCTGCAGCCGCTGGTGCTGCAGCGTTGTGTTTTCGCGCACCGCTCGGGCGAGCGTGGCCACGAGTTCATGCTGCAGCACCTGGGCGTGCAGGCGCTGCTGGACCTGGGCATGCGTCTGGGTGAGGGTTCTGGTGGAGCGCTGGCGTGGCCGTTATTGATGTCAGCCTGCGCCATTCTGCGGGACATGGCGAGTTTCGAGTCGGCTGGCGTATCCGAAAAATCGGCTGGTCAAGCCAGCCCGGTCTAGGCCACTTCCACCCGGTTGCGGCCGTTGGCCTTGGCCCGGTACATGGCCGCGTCGGCCCGTGCCAGCAGCGCATCCACCGTGTCGCTGCCGGACTGGTTGGTTGTGATGCCAATGCTCACGGTCGGGCCGGCGCGGTCTGCCATCGTTGACCGTATCCGTTCGGCGACCACCATGGCCACTACCGGTGACGTTTCAGGCAGTATCACCACAAACTCCTCTCCGCCAAAACGCCCCAGCAGGTCGGCACTGCGCAGCTGGGTCCTGATGCCCGCCACAAATTCAGTCAGTATGCGATCACCGGCTTGGTGGCCCAGTGTGTCGTTGACAGATTTGAAGTGATCTATATCCAGCAGCATCAGCGACATTTCCCGCCCGTGCCGCGCACTGCGCTCCAGTTCGCGCTGGCAGGCTTCGTTCATGTAGCGGCGGGTGTAGGCGTCAGTCAGCGAGTCATGGGTGGCGACATGCTCCAGCTCGGTCCTCAGTCGTTCAGTGGCCATGATGACCTGGCTGATGGCGCCAATCGGAACGAGAAACGAGTACACCGTGATATAGACCACGCTCGGAATGGATGGGTCCATGACGTTCGACCCCACCGGATAGAAGAACGTCGAAACAAGACGCATCAGGTGTATTCCCGTGGCGATGGTCAAAACGATGAGTGCAATCCGGCCTGCGTACGAATGCCTGCTCCTTTGGAAAATCAGGCTTCCCTGGGCGACAAAAAGTGACACCATCACCACCAGATTCAATCGCAGTCGCGACGAATAACTCGGATCCACAAACAGAAACCAGGTTGAGCCCAGCACCGCCAGGCCTATCCAGATGACCCATGGAAGGGGCTTCGGCACAACGCCAAAAAACCGCTGGGTTCCCATGAAGGAAATATAGGCCGCAGCCAGGTAGGCGATGGTAGGAAGAGTAACGGACAACAGCACGGGAATTTTCCCGACTGCCGTGAATAGCAAACCGGCCACCAAGCCCAGCGCCATACTCAATGCCCACTCTCCAATCCCCTTGATCGCGGGCGGATAGTTGAGCCGCAACATGTACAACACCACCGCCATGAAACCGCCCAGCGCGCCGGTCAGCAGCAAGACGGTTCTGGGGTCAATACCCGTCATTTGGATTGGGCGTAAAAATCGCAATAAGCACTAACGCCGCATTGCCCGCAAAGCGGCTTGCGGGCCTGGCAAATATATCGCCCGTGCAAAATCAGCCAGTGGTGCGCATCCACCAGGTATTCAGGCGGAATGCGCTTGAGTAGCTTCAACTCTACTTCCAGCGGTGTTTTGCCGGGTGCCAGGCCGGTCCGGTTGCCCAAGCGAAAAATATGGGTGTCCACCGCCATGGTGGCTTCGCCAAAAGCTGAATTCAGCACCACATTGGCCGTTTTGCGCCCGACACCGGGTAGCGCCTCCAGTGCCTCGCGGGTGCGGGGTACTTCACCACCGTGCCTGTCCATCAGCATCTGGCAGGTTTGCAGCAAGTGCTTTGCCTTGCTGCGGTACAGACCAATGGTCTTGATATAGCGCTCCAGCCGATCTTGCCCCAGCGCCAGGATCTTTTGCGGTGTACTGGCCACCGGAAA
>JAABRC010000213.1 GCA_011391115.1 Candidatus Egaibacter danicus
GGCGGGCTTTCGCGATGCCCTGCGCATCGCTTACCAGAACCGGCCGCGCCTGTTCGACCGCCACATCATGCTGCCCGAGCTGCTTTACAGCCGCGTGATCGAAGCGCAGGAGCGCATGGGTGCGCATGGCGAGGTGGTACAGCCGTTGGAGGCGGCGCATTTGCGCGAGCGCCTCTGGGCCGCGTTTGACGCCGGGCTGCGCAGCGTGGCGGTTGTGTTCATGCACGCCTACCGTTACCCGGCGCACGAGCAGGCGGCGGCGGCGATGGCGCGCGAGATCGGTTTCACCCAGGTCAGCACCTCGCACCAGACCAGCCCGATGATGAAGCTGGTGAGCCGGGGCGACACCACGGTGGTGGATGCTTATCTCTCGCCCATCCTGCGCCGCTATGTCGATCAGGTGGCGGCCGAGATGCCGGGCGTGAAGCTGTTTTTCATGCAGTCGTCTGGTGGCCTCGCCGATGCCCATGTGTTTCAGGGCAAGGACGCGATTTTGAGTGGCCCGGCGGGCGGCATTGTGGGCATGGCCCGTACGGCAGCCATCGCAGGCCACGAAAAAGTCATTGGTTTTGACATGGGGGGGACGTCCACCGATGTGTCGCACTATGCGGGTGAGTTCGAGCGCGAGTTTGAAACCCAGGTGGCGGGCGTGCGCATGCGTGCACCGATGATGAGCATCCACACCGTGGCCGCAGGTGGTGGTTCGATCCTGGCGTTTGATGGCGCACGCTTTCGTGTCGGCCCGCAAAGCGCCGGTGCCAACCCGGGTCCTGCCAGCTATCGCCGCGGCGGCCCGCTGGCCGTGACCGATGCCAACGTGATGGTGGGCAAGGTGCAGCCGCGCTACTTCCCCAAGGTATTTGGTCCGAGTGGTGATGCGTCGCTGGACGATGGCGTAGTACGCGAAAAGTTTGACGCACTCGCCCTGCAGACAGGCCGATCCGCCGAGGAGGTTGCTGAAGGATTCATCAACATTGCCGTGCAGCAGATGGCGAACGCCATCAAGAAGATCTCTGTGGCGCGTGGTTATGACGTCACCCGCTACACGCTGCAATGCTTTGGTGGTGCGGGCGGACAGCACGCTTGCCTGGTGGCGGACGCGCTGGGCATGACCCATGTCTTTGTGCACCCGCTGGCCGGTGTTCTGTCGGCTTATGGCATGGGGCTGGCTGACCAATCCGTGATTCGCGAGCAGTCGGTTGAACTGAAGCTCAATACCGCAGCGCTGCCGGATATTGCCGCCAAACTGGACGCGTTGGCCGCTTCGGCGCAAGGTGAGCTTATGCGGCAGCAGGTCAGCAGCGGCAGCATATCCACGCATCGCCGTGTGCATGTGCGTTATGAGGGCAGTGACTCGGCGCTGGTCATTCCGTTTGGCGACGAGTCCGTGATTCGGGTTGGGTTTGAGGCCGCTTATCGCCAAAGATTTGCGTTCCTGATGCACGGTAAGGCACTGATTGTGGAGGCGGTTTCAGTGGAAGCGGTCATTGCGGGCGATGCACCCGCCGAGCCCCGCCATCCCACTCACGAACTCCGCGAAGTGCCGCGCCGCGAAACAGTGAACATGTATTCTGGAGGACAGTGGCACGCGGCTGCACTGGTGGTGCGTGAGGACTTGCGCCCGGGTGACATCATCCCTGGCCCGGCCATCATTGCCGAAAAAAATGCGACCACGGTGGTAGAGCCCGGTTGGGAAGCTTCCTTGACGGCTTTTGACCACCTGGCCCTCGTCAGACGTGCGCAGCGCGCTATCAAATTTGCAGCGGGAACCACGGCAGACCCGATACTGCTGGAGGTGTTCAATAACCTCTTCATGAACATCGCCGAGCAGATGGGGCTGCAGCTGCAGAACACGGCGCACTCGGTGAATATCAAGGAGCGGCTGGACTTCTCCTGTGCGCTGTTCGACGCCCAGGGCAACCTGATCGCCAACGCCCCGCACATGCCGGTGCACCTGGGCTCCATGGGTGAGAGCATCAAGACAGTGATACGGGAAAACGCGGGCACCATGAAGCCGGGCGACGTTTATGTTCTGAACGACCCGTACCATGGTGGAACACATTTGCCCGACATCACGGTGATTACGCCCGTGTACCTGAACACAGACGGGACGGGAGAGCCGACCTTTTACGTGGGCAGCCGTGGGCACCATGCCGACGTGGGTGGCACTACGCCAGGCTCCATGCCACCGTTCTCCACACGCATTGAAGAGGAGGGCGTGCAGATCAACAATGTGAAGCTGGTGTCCCAAGGCGTATTGCAGGAGGAGCACATGCTGGCTTTGCTGCAAAGCGGGCAATACCCTTCACGTAACCCGCAGCAAAACATGGCCGACTTGAAAGCGCAGATTGCCGCCAACGAAAAAGGCTTGCAGGAGCTGCGCAAGATGGTGGACCAGTTTGGCCTGGATGTGGTGCAGGCTTATATGGGCCATGTGCAGGACAACGCTGAGGAGTCGGTACGCCGGGTGATCACACGCCTGAAAGACGGCGGTTTCACCCTGTCGCTGGATAACGGCGCACAGATTCAGGTGGCCATTCGCGTGGACGCGAAGAACCGCAGTGCCGAGGTTGATTTCACCGGTACTTCTGTCCAGCAAACCAACAACTTCAATGCGCCTACCGCAGTGTGCATGGCGGCAGTGTTGTATGTGTTTCGCACGCTGGTCAACGATGACATCCCGCTGAATGCGGGCTGTCTCAAGCCCATCAAGGTCATCATTCCGGCGGGTTCGATGTTGAACCCGAACCCGCCAGCTTCCGTGGTGGCGGGCAATGTGGAAACATCGAGTTGCATCACCAATGCGTTATATGGCGCGCTGGGTGTGATGGCTGCAAGCCAGTGCACCATGAACAACTTCACCTTTGGCAATGCACGCTACCAGTATTACGAAACCATCTCGGGGGGCTCGGGTGCTGGCGCGCTGATCGACAATACCGGCAATGTCATTGGCGGGTTTAACGGAACGAGCGTAGTGCAAACTCACATGACCAATTCGCGCCTGACGGATCCCGAGGTGTTTGAATTCCGCTTTCCGGTGCGGCTGGAAAGCTATGAAATCCGGGAAGGCTCAGGCGGCGCTGGCCATTGGCGGGGTGGCAATGGCGGTGTGCGGCGAGTGAGGTTTCTGGAGACGATGACCGCCAGCATCCTGTCCAACGGACGCAAAGAGGGGGCATTTGGCGCGGCAGGCGGGCTACCGGGCCAGGTCGGCATCAACCGCGTAGTCCGCGCCACTGGCCAGGTAGAAGAATTGGGCCATATCGGCCAGGCGGACATGTTGCCCGGCGATGTGTTTGAAATTCATACACCTGGCGGTGGAGGCTTTGGATCACCATGATTGAAAACTACCGTTTTCTGGCACGTTATAACCACTGGTTCAACGAGCGGCTTTTTGAGGCTACCAGGCAACTGAATGATGAGGAACGAAAGCGCGACCGTGGCGCTTTTTTTGGCTCGATTCACCAGACACTGAATCATCTGGTATGGGGCGATACCGTGTGGCTGGGTCGCTTTGCCCGACAGGGCGTTGATTTTCCGTCGCTGAAACCCGAGCTATTGGCGTTGCCGGCGAGTGCCCGGCATGACTCTGAACTGTTCAATGATTTTGAGGCCATGGGGGTGCACCGGGACCAACTGGATGCGGCCATCGATGCCTGGGTGGCCGACATGCCCCCCGATTTCCCCGAGCGCATCATGCGCTACGGCAACACAAAGGGCGTGCAGCGGGAGCATCCCATGTGGCAGGCCATGTCGCATTTCTTCAACCATCAAACGCATCACCGCGGCCAGATCACCACGTTGCTGATGCAAGCCGGCATTGATCCCGGCGTGACGGATTTGATTGCGTTGTTATAGGAAATTAAAAACCGCTGGCAAATTTGACCGATAACGGGAATTTGTCACACAACGGCAACTGCAAATTCACCAGACTGACTTGAGCATTGTTTACTATCCTTCATGCATTGCTGTAGCGGCAGTTGTCGGCTACAGCACTGAATCGGCAGGCTCAAAATTCAGGGAAATATATGTTGTTATTTGTTAATCTTGTTGTTGTCGTCATGGTTGTTTTCTTTGCGCTTGCCATTTCATCCAGCGGTAAAGCGGCTGAGACCAAGGTTGCGGTGGATGAGCCCCCTGAGACAAAGAAAAATATCGCTGAAACGATGGTGACGGAACGCTAGTCATTATTTAGCGTAACCCTGCTGGTTTTCAGACGGCAACAAAAAGCCCGCTGAAGCGGGCTTTTTGTTCAGCTGGAAGTCAGATTACTTCTTGGCTGCGCTGGCGGCTGGCTTGGCAGCGTCGGCTTTGGCAGCAGGTTTTTCTGCTTTCTTAGGACGGTTCCCGTCGCAATCGAACAGGCGC
>JAABRC010000214.1 GCA_011391115.1 Candidatus Egaibacter danicus
GTGCGAACCCAGCAGCAGAAAAATCTCGACACCGTGATCCGCAAACTGGAGGCCCAGTTGCAGGCGGACTCGGGCGAAATATTAGCCAACCTCCAGGCTGATCCAACTGCGCAGAACCAGATGGTTATGCAACAGCAGATCCAGCAACAGCAGCTTGAGCGCATGAAATCGCTCAAGAGTAATGGCCGTATCAGCCTGGAGTTGCCAACGACCCAGGTAAGCCTGTCCGCCTTGCCGCCCCTGCCGCTGGAAGATGGCGATGCCATTCATGTTCCGAGTCAGCCCGGGTTTGTTTCCGTTGTGGGTGAGGTCTTTAGCGAAAACGCCATCATCTATCGCCCAGGCAGAACCGTGGGTGACGCACTCGAGTCAGTCGGGACGAGTAATAACGCCGAACTGGGTAATGCATTTGTGCTGCGTGCAGATGGCAGCGTCAAATCGGCACGCGACAGCAACGGTCTATTCACCCTGGGCGGTTTCGATAACATTGAATTGATGCCAGGCGATACCGTGATCGTGCCCGCCAAGCTGGATCATCAATCCGGATGGACCAAGTTCGTGATTGGTCTGAAAGACTGGACGCAGATTCTTTATCAGATGGGTCTGGGCGTAGCTGCCTGGGACGTGCTAAAAAATTGAGTCCAGCCATGAATCTGAACCTGAATCTTTTACCCGTGTCCATGTCGAGCCAGAGCAAGTTTCCATCCCCCCGAAACTTTGTGGGGGGGGCGGCATGAGCGCCCCCTATTTCCCTGAAGACCACTCTGAAGAAGTGGGCGGAATCAAGCTTCTGGATATGCTCCAGACGCTGGCTGAAAACGCCCGTTTGCTGATTTTTGGCTCGCTGCTTTTTGGTCTGATCGGTCTGGGCGTGAGCTTTACGTTCAAGCCCAGCTATGTCGCCAAGACCACCATCATGACGCCGCAGCAACAGCAGGGTGCCGCTGCGGCCGCGCTGGCGCAACTCAGCACCTTGACTGGAGGAGCCGGAGGCGGCGCGGGCGCTGGCACTAAAAGCTCGACAGAGTTGTACATGGGTTTGCTCGTAAGCAGAACGATCGCCGACAAATTGATAGACCGTTTCAGCATCATGAAAGCGCCGGGGGTGGAAACCCGCGAGGATGCGCGCGACATTTTGACCAGAATATCCGGGGTATCCGCCGGTCGGAATGGCCTGATCACCATTGGGGTTGTTTCGAGCATTCCCGCATTGTCCGCCGCATTGGCGAATGCCTACGTAGAAGAACTTTCTCTACTGACTTCTCGCCTGGCCGTGACCGAAGCACAGCAGCGTCGGCAGTTTCTTGAAAAAGAGGTGGCCAAGGTCAAGGAAAACCTGGCACGTGCTGAAACTGCCTTGGGTGGCGTCGGTGTTGGCGAAGATTTTCTTAAATACAATCCTCAGGCGATGGGAGAGGGGGTGGCTACGCTCAAAGCGCAGATGACGGCCAAGGAACTGCAGCTCTCCAGTATGCGTGGCTATTTCACCGAGAACAGCCCGAACTTTATCCAGACGCAGAGGGAACTGGCTGCATTGCGCGAGCAACTGAATAAATACGAACGTGCCAGTCCTTCCGGCGCGAACGGCGAATACATCACGCGTTACCGGGACTACAGATACAACGAAGTGTTGTTTGAACAGCTTTCCAAGCAATACGAACTGGCCAAGGTCGATGAGTCGGGAGATGGAGCGGCGATCCAGGTTGTGGATGTGGCGATTCCGCCAGAACGCAAGTCGAACATGTCTAAAGCATTAGTCTTCATCCTGTTCACGCTGGCCGCGGGTTTTGTTTTGCTGATCTATGTGTTTATCCGTAGTGCTCTGAGAAACGCCCGTCAGGAACCCGAAAGCGCAGCCAAACTGGCGGCTATCCGTGCCGGCTTTGGGCGGGTGCTGAAACCCTGGCGCCGGTATGACGCTGCCAGCCGGAAATCAGCGGAATAACTGGGCTTTGGTCTGATCGGTGAAACAAACGGTATCACCTGTAAAAATCTAGAACGGGTAGTTCTGTCCTCATACTGCCCGGATGGAAACAGCCATGAAAACACGCTCTCCCCGCAACTTCTTGATCGGCATAACCATGCTTGCTGCTGCCGGCTTGGCGCTGGCGCTCACCCCCCGCCAGAAGGTGGCCGATCAGGGACCGAAGATCAATCTGGGAACCATGATCCCCAAGCAGTTCGGGGAATGGAAGCAGGACGAAGCGATCGCGCCCACCATCTTCAACCCGGTCACCCAGGCCACACTCGACAAACTTTACAACCAGATATTGGATCGGACCTATATCAATAACAAAGGCGAGCGAATCATGTTAATGATCGCCTATGGCGGTAATCAGAGCTACTCAATGCAGGTACACCGGCCTGAAGTGTGCTATCCGTCGCAGGGATTCCAGACTGGGAGTGTATCCAAGGGAGTCATCGAGGTCAGCGGAGTCAGGCTGCCTGTGATGAGGTTGGTGGCCAGCCAGGGCCCGAGAGTCGAACCGGTCACCTACTGGGTCATGATCGGGGATTCGGCCGTGCGGGGGAATCTGGAGCAGCATCTGGCGCGGGTGAAATACGGCCTGACCGGCGAGATTCCCTATGGGATGCTGATCCGGGTCTCGACCATCTCGGCGAATGAACAGCAATCGTACCGAACTGAAGAACAATTTGTGCGGGACATGCTGGGTGTAATGCCAGCAGCATTTCGTAACATTCTGGCCGGGGCTGGTTAATGGCGCCATCTTTGCAGATCACCTGATGCGTATAAGCATCAAGTCATGAAAATCCATTCAGCGTTTTCTCTGCAAGTCGCAACCGCGACGATCCCCTCACTGATTCTACTTGCAGTGGTGCCGGTCGTCAGAAGCAGGCTGGACCTTGACACGTTCGCAGGGTTTGCAGTCATCGTGTCCGTTATCGGGCTGTTGTCTGTGCTGGATGGAGGCATGGGCCGGGCAGCGACCTATTTTGTCAGCATGACGGGTTTGAAGGGGGGGGCATTCCGGGCGCGCGCCGTATTGCTGGGCGGCCTGGTTGTCGGTGCAGGATTCGCCATGGTGGTGATGGTGACCGCCACCCTGTCTCTGGCGTTTCTGGATGGTGCATCATTCGTGACCGCTCGCGATGCTTTATACGTCCTGCTGTTTTTCTATCCTGCATTTGTTGCGGGTTCGATACTGAAAGGCGCGCTTGAAGGGCAGCAGCGCTTCGCGCTCTTGGCAGCGCTGCAACTGGCGCATGGCGCATTGATTGGCATCGCGCCGCTGTTCGTGATCACGCACGCTGCCGATCTTTCTGACTATGCGTGGGTGGTCGGCGCCGCACGCATCAGCCTCGTTGCCGCATTGTTCTTCGCCACCGGAATGGTCGCACCCGGTACCCGGAGGCTGACGCGCTCTATGGGTGTGCATGGCAGCCGCCTGTTCCATTACAGCAAGTGGCTGTTCTTTTCGAACATCGTCGGGCTTTTCATCATTTTTGCAGACCGCTTCGTCATCGCCGGCTATTTTGACAGCAGTGTTGTGGCCGCCTACGTATTGCCAATGGAGTTGATCGCACGCGGCCAGATACTGGTGGGCGCCTTCTGCAGCGTCATTTTTCCAAAACTGGTCATGCATATCCAGCGGGCCAGCGGTCACGACCTTGCTACGCTGATCGGTGACACCCAGGGATTGCTTATTGCCGCAACCCTGGCCCTGGGGTTTGTTTGTATACCCTTGATGGTGCCGCTGATGGGATGGTGGCTGGGTCACGCGCTGGCACCCCAGGCGGCGACCATTGCGCTGGTGGGCATAGTTGGGCTGGCACTCGTGTCGGGTTCATCAATTTCCATGCTCGCCATCAATGGTATGGGGCATACCCGCCAGGTTGCTGTGCTTCATGCGGCAGAGTTGCCTCTATACCTCGGCCTGCTCTATTTGGCGGTTTTGCAAGCTTCACTTTATATGTTGCTGGCGGCGTGGCTTATCCGACTAAGCTTTGACCTAATCGGCATGGAGGTGATTCTGCGAACTTTGGTCAAACAGGGTTCAAATCACGTGTCCCTGGCTGCAAGGAGAACAGCGCAACGCTGGATGCTGCTGATTGCGCTCATCTGCGCCTTGCTGCTCCTGCTTTTCCTTGGGCCAGCCGTGTCGTCGAGATCGTTGCTCTACTGGTCTGTCGCCGGGGTGGCGGTTTCTGTACTGGCGCTGACTTGTTTCGGGTTTCGGCTGCGGGCATCAATCTTGACTTCACCGATCACATCATGCCAAGCCCCATGAAAGCTGAGCTTGCCGAATCCCGCAGTCCGCAGACAGAGCCCCTTTTATCGGTCATTACGGTGACCTTCAATTCCAGAAATGAGATCGAGGAATTCGTGCGTTCATTGGAA
>JAABRC010000215.1 GCA_011391115.1 Candidatus Egaibacter danicus
TCTTCCGATCTCGGCCTTTACGCAGTCGGTGAATGCTCCTGCGTCAGCGTGCATGGCGCTAACCGGCTGGGCACCAATTCGTTGCTGGACTTGCTGGTTTTTGGCCGCGCGGCCGGCAACCACATTGTCGAGTTCAACAACAAGAACAAATTGCACAAGCCATTACCTGCGAACGCCGCCGACACGACGCTGTCCCGCCTCTCCCGCCTGGACAACGCCAGCAGCGGTGAGTATGCGCAGGACGTGGCCAATGACATCCGCGCGTCCATGCAGAAACATGCAGGGGTGTTCCGCACCCAGGCCAGCATGGATGAAGGCGTGGTGAAGATCGCCGATCTGCGCAAACGTGTGGAGAACATCAACCTGGCTGACAAGTCAAAGGTTTTCAACACCGCACGCATCGAAGCACTGGAAGTCGAAAATCTGATTGAAGCGGCACAGGCCACCATCGTGTCGGCAGCTGCCCGCCACGAGAGCCGTGGCGCCCACACCGTCAACGACTACAGCGACTCGGCCCAGTACCCGAACGGTCGCAACGATACCGAGTGGCACAAACACACGCTGTGGTACCGCGAGGGCAACCGCCTGAGCTACAAGCCCGTGCAGATGAAGCCACTCACAGTGGACAGCGTTCCACTGAAAACCCGCACGTTCTAACCCGTAACGGAGATTGACATGACCAAGCGCACCTTCCAGATCTACCGTTACGACCCGGACAAAGACGTCAAGCCCTATATGCAGACCATCGAGGTGGAACTCGACGGCAGCGAACGCATGTTGCTGGACGCGCTGATGAAACTCAAGGCACAGGACCCCGGCATCACGTTCAGGCGTTCCTGCCGCGAAGGCGTCTGCGGCTCCGACGCGATGAACATCAATGGCAAGAATGGCCTGGCCTGCCTGACCAACATGCGCACGCTGAAAGACCCGATCGTGCTCAAGCCCCTGCCCGGCCTGCCCGTGATCCGCGACCTGATCGTGGACATGACCCAGTTTTTCAAGCAGTACAACTCGATCAAGCCCTACCTGGTCAACGACGAAGTGCCGCCTGAGAAGGAACGCCTGCAGTCACCTGAAGAGCGTGAAGAGCTCAACGGCCTGTACGAATGCATCTTGTGCGCCAGCTGCTCCACGAGCTGCCCCAGCTTCTGGTGGAATCCCGACAAGTTTGTCGGACCCGCCGGGCTGTTGCAGGCGTACCGATTCATTGCGGACAGCCGGGATCAGGCCACGGGCGAGCGTCTGGACAACCTGGAAGATCCGTACCGCCTGTTTCGCTGCCACACCATCATGAACTGTGTTGATGTGTGCCCAAAAGGACTGAATCCGACGCGGGCCATCGGGAAGATCAAGGAAATGATGGTTCTGCGAACCGTTTGAGCATTACAGAAAATCGACCAGTGACCGAAGTACTCATTGGAGAGCGTGAACTCAGCAAGCTCAAATGGCGTTGCAGACGCGGTTTGCTGGAAAACGACCTTTTCATTGAGCGGTTCTTTCAGCGATTCGAGAAAAGCCTGACCATGGCGCAAGGCCGGGCTTTAACGGATCTGATGGATCTGAGCGACAACGATCTGCTGGATGTGCACCTGGCACGAAAAACGCTTGCTCAGGTTCAGGCAGAACTTGATCGGGCAGATGTACGTGAAGTTTTGAGCATGTTGAGAGAAAACCGGTGAAAGGGAAAAAATGAAACTAGCTGACAACAAAGCCACCCTGTCGTTCAGTAACGGCAGCCCCAGCATCGAACTACCCGTTTATCAGGGCAATGTGGGCCCTGACGTCGTGGATATTCGCAAGCTGTATGCTCAAACGGGCATGTTTACCTACGACCCGGGCTTCCTGTCCACGGCGTCGTGCCAGTCGGCCATCACCTACATCGACGGCGACAAAGGAGAATTGCTGTATCGCGGCTACCCAATTGAGCAGCTGGCAGTGAATTGCGATTTTATGGAAACCTGCCACCTGCTTCTGTACGGGGACCTGCCAAACGCCGCCGGAAAAGCCGCGTTCACCAAGCGAGTGACCATGCACACCATGGTGAACGAGCAGATGCAGTTCTTCCTGCGCGGGTTCCGTCGTGACGCACACCCCATGGCCATCATGACCGGGCTGGTGGGGGCGCTGTCAGCGTTTTACCATGACAGCACGGACATCAACAATCCCGAGCACCGCGATATTTCGGCGATTCGTCTGATTGCCAAAATGCCGACACTCGTGGCCATGGCCTACAAGTACAGCGCTGGCCAGCCTTACATGTATCCCAAGAACCATCTCAGCTACGCCGGCAATTTCCTGCACATGATGTTTGCTACACCGTGCGAGGATTACACCGTCAATCCAGTGATCGAGCGCGCACTGGACCGAATTTTCGTGCTGCACGCTGACCATGAGCAAAACGCTTCGACCTCAACCGTTCGCCTGTGCGGCAGTTCTGGCACCAACCCGTTCGCAGCCATTGCAGCCGGTGTAGCCTGCCTGTGGGGCCCAGCTCACGGTGGCGCCAACGAAGCGTGCCTGAACATGCTGGGAGACATCCAGAAGATGGGCGGCATCAGCAAAGTCGGCGAGTTCATGACCCAGGTGAAAGACAAAAATTCTGGCGTCAAGCTGATGGGATTTGGCCATCGTGTCTACAAGAACTACGATCCACGTGCCAAGCTCATGCAGGAAACCTGCAAAGAAGTCCTGACGGCCCTGGGACTGGAGAATGACCCTCTGTTCAAGCTGGCCATGGCGCTGGAAAAGATTGCCCTGGAAGACGAATACTTCGTTTCGCGCAAGCTGTACCCGAACGTCGACTTCTACTCTGGCATTGTGCAGCGCGCCATCGGCATCCCCACGTCGTTGTTCACAGCCATCTTCGCTCTGGCGCGTACCGTCGGCTGGATTGCCCAGCTCAACGAAATGATTGGTGACCCGGAATACAAGATCGGCCGCCCGCGTCAGCTATTTACCGGCTCGACACAGCGGCAAGTGCTGCCTCTGGCCAAGCGATAAGCCAAAGCCTGTCGCGCCCCATAAAAGAACCCCGGCACTGCCGGGGTTTTTCTTTGCAAGGGGCATAAAATCTGTCCTCCACAGGAATCCATTACATGAGTCGCACCCTTTACGACAAAATCTGGGACGAACACGTCGTCCACACCGAAGAAGATGGCACGGCCGTCCTCTACATCGACCGCCATCTGGTGCACGAAGTCACCAGCCCGCAGGCATTTGAGGGTCTGCGTCAGGCCGGGCGAAAGGTGTGGCGCATCAGCTCCATCGTGGCCACGGCAGACCACAACACCCCCACAACCGGCTGGGAGCTGGGCTACGACGGCATCACCGACCCGATCAGCCGCGAACAGGTCACCACACTGGACACCAACATTCGCGAATTCGGCTCGGCCGCCTACTTTCCGTTTCTGTCCAAACGCCAGGGCATCGTGCACGTCATCGGCCCCGAAAACGGTGCCACCCTGCCCGGCATGACCGTTGTCTGCGGCGATTCGCACACCTCCACACACGGCGCGTTTGGCGCGCTGGCACATGGCATCGGTACCAGCGAGGTGGAGCACGTACTGGCCACCCAGACCTTGCTGGCCAAAAAAGCCAAGAACATGCTTGTCAGGGTCGAGGGAACGCTCCCCAAAGGCTGTGGCGGCAAGGACATCGTGCTGGCCATCATTGGAAAAATTGGTACGGCGGGCGGTACCGGCTACACCATCGAATTTGCCGGCTCGGCCATCCGTGCGCTATCCATGGAAGGCCGCATGACGGTTTGCAACATGGCCATCGAAGCGGGCGCTCGGGCTGGTCTGGTGGCGGTAGATCAGAAAACTATCGATTACCTTAAGGGTCGTTTGCTGGCCCCCACCGGTGTTGAATGGGAACAGGCCCAGACGTACTGGAAAACATTGCAATCCGATGCGGGTGCAACATTCGATACCGTTATCGAACTGGACGCCGCCAAAATCATCCCTCAGGTCACTTGGGGCACTTCGCCCGAAATGGTGTTGGGCGTGGATGACCGTGTACCCGATCCGGACAAGGAAAAAGACCCCAACAAGCGCGGCGCCATCGAGCGTGCACTGGTCTATATGGACCTGCAGCCCGGCAAGGCGCTGGACGACATTTACGTGGACAAGGTGTTCATCGGCTCTTGTACCAACAGCCGCATTGAAGACATGCGCGAAGCCGCTGCCGTGGTCAAGAAGCTGGGGCAGAAAGTGGCCAAAAACATCAAGCTGGCCATGGTCGTCCCCGGCTCCGGGCTGGTGAAAGAGCAGGCCGAACGGGAAGGTCTGG
Organism: Candidatus Egaibacter danicus; assembly: GCA_011391115.1. The sequence goes on from JAABRC010000215.1 coordinate 4,291, forward strand.
ACGAAATCTTCAAGGCGGCGGGGTTTGAGTG
>JAABRC010000216.1 GCA_011391115.1 Candidatus Egaibacter danicus
GGTGGCCTTTGACGCCACCTGCACCCGACCAGCAAGACCATTTTTGATGAGCTTCTGGTGAATGACCGCTTCAGCCGTGGGGCTTCGGCACAGGTTGTCGGTGCATACGACGAGTATTGAATAGGGTTTCATGAGGGTCAAATGCCATTGGCCAGTCAGGCTGCCGATTGTCCGGCAAGATCACCGCCATGCGCCGGTGGCATGGCCGGCAGCAAGCCCCTGGCCTTGCAGCATGCCAACGAAAAAGGCAGGGGAAAGTTGGGGTGGAGCGGGTGATGGGAATCGAACCCACGCTATTTGCTTGGGAAGCAAAAGTTCTGCCATTGAACTACACCCGCATTACAAGCAGTTGATTTTAAACAACTTTTTCCTGACCGAAACTACACGGTGGGTCAGTTCAGTTGGGAATTTTACCCCTAAAATCATCAGCTCAACTCCAAGCAACTGGGGCCTGTCAAACCTTTTGACTGTCCACCATGACTTACGGAATCCAGCTTGAGAAGAGAAAATTTGGCATTTACTACTTTCGACAAACCATCCAGGTTGGCGAAAAGCAAGTCGTCAAGAGGGTCAGTCTTCACACCAAGTTCAGCCGCTACGACATGGCAGGCGCTGCGCGACCAGCGCGAGTCAGGCATTGACCCTTCCGCGGAGCGCAAGGCGGCACGCCAGGCCGCCAAGGTCGATCTGCCAACCGTTTACACCGTGCGCCGACTGGTGCAGGACTTCGAGGATGGGCACCGTCACCCTTCGAATCGATTTCTCGTCCCGGTCCAACTGGAACGCGTCGAGCTCATTGACTGCGTACCACGTCGTTGGATTCCCACGAGGGCCGACAAGAATTTCTATGGCCCGCTCTACCGCAAGCGGGCTCGTTTGCGATGTTTGCTGCAGCGGACCTGCAATTGCCTGATGCTCGATTCAACCACCTGCTAAGTGTTGAACTTGCATAATTTATTTGCGCACATTAAAATAAACACGCACCACAAATTTAATGCGCACGTAAACTCTATGCAAGAATATATCCAGTACCGGACCGTGCGACGCAGACCGGACGACCAAAGCGAAATGTCGGATGCACTGGGTCGCCATTTCCAGCTGCAATCGCACGACCTCAAAAACACCCGAGACCTGCGCACCTTGCTGCTGGACGCTGCGTATGAGCTTCAGGCAAACCCGGACCTCACCGACGCTCACATTTACCTGCACGGGTGCACACTTGCCAAAAAACGGGTGGAGATGGAAGTAGAGCAATTCAAACGCATTACCCAGCCAAACATCGCGGGACGCATCACGCTTCACGACATCCGAGCCACGGCACAGCCGAGGGAGCTACTAGCCACTGAAGACGCACCCCTTGTCAGCGACCCGTCCAGAAAACCCACCACGGCCAGTCAGGAAGCTGTGCTGGCCTACCTTCTGCAGCGTCACCTTCAATCCCTGCCAGGGGTCAGCATAGGCACCATAGCCGCCCAGACCAAGGCCAGCCTGCCAACCATCTACAAGGTGCTCAACACCTATGACCACTGCATAGAAAAAGACCCGGAAGACAAAACCCTGCGCGTGCGTTACTTCTCCCAGAGCGACTGGCTTTTCTGGATGCAGCGCGCCAACCAGCTCTCAAGTGCCTACTTCATTGATCGCTCGGGCACGCCGCGCAGTGCCAGCCGACTGGCCAAGGAACTGGCCCGATTGCAGCGGGATGATCTCGCCGTCGGCGGCCTGATGGGGGCATTGCACCACTTGCCGACCTTGGATGCGACCAACTCCCCGCAGTTGGACATCCTCGTGCACGGCTCCCGAAGAATAAATCTGTCGTTCATCACCGAAATGGATCCCGGCTTGGAGCGGCACCAAGGCCGCCCCGAAATGGCCCATGTTGTGGTCCACTTCATCGACCGCCCAACCTCACTCTTTGTGCACCAGGACGGTCAAAACTGGGGAGCACTGCCCGATTGCATCGCCAACATGCAAAAGGCCGGACTGACCCACCAAGTCAATGATGCACTGCAACTGATCAAGCAAGGACAGAAACCATGAGCCAATCCCTCAACGCCCACGTCGTCTTGCACAAGCTGGCCCTGGCGCTACCCAAAAAACACCATAGCAACATCATCATCGTCGGCAGCCTCTCCGCTGCCGCCCAACTGATCCAGGATGCCGACACCGAACTACGCACCAAAGACATTGATGGCATGCTCGCGCCCAACGCCACCGCGGTCATCGCTGCCAAGGAAATCGCCACCTTACTGATCAATGAAGGGTGGGAGCCGAGGGTGAACACCGACAAATACGATCATCCTGCTGATGGCACAACCCCCCAGGACAAACTACCGGTGGTGCGCCTCAAGCCACCGGGCCAAGGTAAAGACGAGTGGTTCCTGGAGCTGCTCGGCGCACCGCCGGCACTGGCCCCCGACGCAGAAGGCAAGACACGTTACAGCGAACGGGTGGAGACGCCTCACAGTCACTTCGAAATCCCCAGCTTTGCGTACCTGGGTGTGACCCAGTTCAAACCGGTGCGCCACGCAAGCCGCCTTCAGTTGGCCAGCGTTGCAACGATGGCACTGTCCAACCTCCTGCACCATCCTCGAATTGAGGAAAAAAGGATGTCCGATCCCCTTGATGGGCAACAGATCAAGCGTGCCAACAAAGACCTCGGCCGCGTCGTTGCCTTGGCCCATCTCAGCGACCAACTCGACGAAACTGCTGTCGAACAATGGCCCAACATCTGGCGGCAGGCCATGCAGGAATTGAAGGCACCCGAGAGTACCCGCGCTAAGCTGGTAAACATCAATTCTGGCATGCAGGCATTGCTCAAAAGCCGTGAGGATCAGCTTGAGGCATTGCACAGCTTGAACTTCGGACTGCTTTCCAGCCGACCTATGGACATGCGCCAATTCAATACTGCCATCCGGCGCTACCTGCAACTCTCCCTCACCCGATGAATGCGTTGCAAGTCACGCGGCTTGTTACCTGATTACGAATCTGGTCACTGCACGGTCTGTTGGTGTCTGGTTTCACCATTCGGATTCAGGCTCAGAAGCCTGTTGACTTTCTTTGACAGGCAAAAAATGTCAGCCCTCGCTTTCACCGCATCGCCATACGGTGCAGCGCTGGCAATGAAGTCTCGCACGGCATGAGGAGCGTCGCCAGCGTCGTCAAGATGGCTGGTTATTTCAGGATGTCACCCAGGCACAGGTACTTGATTTCCACGTAGTCGTCGATGCCGTGGTGCGAGCCTTCGCGGCCCAGGCCGGACTGCTTGACGCCGCCGAAAGGCACATGCTCGGTCGCCAGAATGCCGACGTTGATGCCGACCATGCCGTATTCCAGCGCCTCGCTGACGCGGAAGATGCGGCCCACGTCGCGGCTGTAGAAATAGCTGGCCAGCCCGAATTCGGTGTTGTTGGCCGCATCCACGGCTTCCTGCTCGGTCTGGAACTTGAAAATCGGGGCAAAGGGGCCAAAGGTTTCCTCCCTGGCGCAAAGCATGTCGGCGGTGGCGTCAGCCACGACGGTCGGCTCGAAAAACTGGCCTGGCAGGCGCTTGCCACCCACCAGCAAGCGGGCGCCCTTGGCCACCGCATCGTTCACATGGCGTTCCACCTTTTGCAGCGCGGCTTCTTCAATCAGCGGGCCCTGGTTGACGCCGTCCTCGAAGCCGTTGCCGACCTTGGCGGTCTTCACCTTGGCGGCGAACTTGGTGACGAATTCGTCGTACACGCCCGCCTGAACATAAAAACGGTTGGAGCAGACGCAGGTCTGGCCGGCGTTGCGGTATTTGCTGGCAAACGCGCCTTCCACCGCGCTGTCGATGTCGGCGTCGTCAAACACGATGAAAGGCGCGTTGCCGCCGAGCTCGAGCGAGAGTTTCTTGACGGTGGGCGCGCTTTGCGCCATCAGGATGCGGCCCACTTCGGTGGAGCCGGTGAAGCTGATGTGGCGCACCACGTCGCTGGCGCACAGCACCTTGCCCACGGCAATCGAGTTGTCGGCGTCGGCCGTGATCATGTTGAGCACGCCGGCCGGAATACCCGCGCGAATGGCCAGCTCGGCCGCCGCCAGGGCGGTCAGCGGAGTCAGTTCCGCCGGTTTGATGATCACCGTGCAGCCGGCGGCCAGCGCGGGGGCCACTTTGCGGGTGATCATGGCAATGGGAAAGTTCCAGGGCGTGATGGCGGCGCAGACACCAATGGGCTGGCGCAGCACCATCAGGCGGCGGTTGTTGTCAAACTGGGGCAGGGTTTCGCCGTTGATGCGCTTGGCCTCTTCGGCAAACCATTCGACAAAGCTGGCGCCGTAGGCCACTTC
>JAABRC010000217.1 GCA_011391115.1 Candidatus Egaibacter danicus
CATATATTTATCTCTCATAGTTTCAGAAAACGTCACTTCACCAACAGGACGGGTATTGGCGACTGATGAATGACTCGCTGGGCAACGGATCCCAGCAGCATATTGCCCACGGCTCCCATACCACGGGGTACCCATCGCAATCTGGTCAACCTTTCGCTCGACGGCTATGCGTACAATTTCGTTGGCGATGACTCCATATGCGCGTGCTGGCTCGCCGAGTTTGAGTCCGAGCCGCGCGGCGTGTTCAACTGCCCGCTCCAGGATAGTGTCTTACTGCTTCTTTTGATCCTCTTCAATTTGCCGAATGGTCGCAGCCGTATAGTTACCATAGAAGATGGGTTCCGGGCTGACACACAGCAAAACCGCGGTTAATTCGATGGAGGATCTGGCCATGTTCGCAACGGCCTCGACGGCCTTGTTGGCATGTTCCGAACCATCCACTGCAATCAAAATCTTCAGTATGCTTGACTCCTGCTTTTTGAAAGCGAGCTCACACCACGGCAATCTGCTCGGCATCACCGCGCCCGATCGCAACCAACATGGCTTGCTCGACGTCTTTCAAAAAAATGAATTCCATCTGCTGCCTAGCACTCTGCGGCACCTCTTCCAGGTCTTTGCGATTTCGCTCCGGCAACATGACCCGCTTGATTCCTGCCGCCATCGCTGCAATCACTTTTTCCTTGATGCCGCCGACTGGCAAAACCAGACCACGCAAGCTGATTTCACCAGTCATCGCAACATCGCTGGCCACTGGCCTGTCCACAAACAATGAGGCCAGCGCAACAAACATCGCGACGCCCGCGCTGGGACCATCCTTCGGTATCGCACCGGCTGGAACATGTACGTGCACATCCGTTTTTTCGAATGACTGCGGATCAATCTTCAATGCCAACGCCCGTGATTTGACCAGTGTCAGAGCCGCCTGCGCCGACTCCTTCATCACGTCACCGAGTTGTCCCGTCATGATCAGGCGACCATTGCCCGCTGTACGGCTGGCCTCAATGAACAATATGTCACCGCCCACCGGCGTCCAGGCAAGCCCGGTGGCAACACCAGGCATGGCTACACGCAGGGCAACTTCATTCTCGAATTTGGCTGGACCAAGAACCTCAACGAGATCGGGTTCTGCAATCCGTACATCATGGACCTCGCCTTCTGCAATACGGACTGCCACACGGCGGCAAACAGCGCCGATCTGGCGTTCCAGACTCCGCACACCTGCCTCCCGGGTGTAGTCACGAATGATGGCGGCTATGGCGCCGTCTGTCATCTCAAGTTGTTCCGCTTTCAGGCCGTTCTCTTCAAGCTGACGTGCGATGAGAAACTTTCGGGCGATCTCCCGCTTTTCTTCCTGTGTATACCCAGCGAGTTGGAGCACTTCCATCCGGTCACGCAATGGGCCAGGAATGGGGTCCATCGTATTGGCAGTCGCGATAAAGAGAACCTGCGACAGATCGTAGGGAACGGCCAGGTAATTATCTCGAAAGGTGTTGTTTTGCGCCGGATCGAGTACCTCCAGCAACGCAGCTGAAGGGTCACCATGGATACCGGCTCCCAGCTTGTCGATTTCATCAAGCATCATCACGCAGCCACGCGTCCCTGCTTTCTTCAAAGCCTGAATGATGTTGCCCGGCAAAGCCCCTATGTAGGTACGGCGATGGCCCCTGATTTCTGCCTCATCGTGCACCCCTCCCAGGGAGACGCGCACAAACTTGCGCCCTAGCGCCCGCGCAATGGATTGCCCTAGCGAAGTCTTGCCGACCCCGGGGGGACCGAGCAGGCAGAGAATCGGACCATGCCCGGAAGGCTTCAGTTTTCGTACTGCCAAAAACTCAAGGATTCGCTTTTTGACCTGATCAAGACCAAAGTGGTCTGTATCAAGAACTTTGCGGGCTTGCGCCACATCAATCACGTCGGGTTCAGGCGCTTTCCATGGAAGTTCAGCCAACCACTCCAGATAAGTGCGCACCATCGAGTATTCTGCGGACCCATCTGACATGCGCTCCAGGCGTTTGAGTTCCTTTTCTGCCTGCTTCGCAACTTCCTCGGGCAAACCGGCTTCCGATATCAGTTTGCGCAGTTCACCAACCTCTGCTGCATTGCCACCGCCATCCTCGCCCAGTTCTTTCTGGATGGATTTCATTTGCTCGCGCAGCAGAAATTCGCGCTCACGTTTCTCCAGGCTGGTTTTGGTGCTCTGGTCAATTTCCCGGGATATCTGCATGACAGCAATGCGGTGGATCATCACTTCAAGCAACCGGTCAAGTCTTTTGCGCAGGTCGACTTCCTCCAGCAATGCCTGTTTATCCTGAGCCTTGATGTCCAGATATCCAGCAACCAGATCAGCCAGAGTGCCGGGAGTCTCGATAGTCAGCACGGCCTTGACCATCTCCTCTGGAACCTGTGGCAGCAGTCGTAACACCTCAACGGATCTCTCCTTGAGTCGCAGAAACCGCGCTTCGATCTCTTTGTCACCGGTATCCTCTGGCTCCTGCAACCGCTTGATCTTTGCTACGAGAAAGGGGAAACCTTCCAGATACCCGATTACCCGAAAGCGCTGCTGCCCCTGACAAATGACGTGGTGAGTTCCATCTGGCGTCGTGACGTAACGGAGTATGGAAGCAATGGTGCCGACAGGCGTCAGGTCGTCTGGCGCCGGGTTTTCACTGGTGGCATTGCGCTGCATCAGGACACCAACCGGCAACTCCTGCTTGATCGCGTATTGAGCAGCGGCTATGGATCGCTCACGGCCAATGGCAATGGGAACCACCATGCCTGGAAAGAGCACCATGTTGCGCACAGGAATAACAACCAGAGCATCGTCTGGAATACTGGCAGCTACATCGTGCCCATTGGCTTGAGAAGCCGCATCCGACCCCTCTGGCGTTGACGACAGGCCGCCTTGCTCCAGCATAAGTGTTGACGGGTTCATTTCACACGCTCCAGATGCACCCTGAGACAACCGTTTTCAAGCTGACTTTCCACAATTCGGTAGCCGCAGTACGGCAACTGGATACGACGCTCGAAACGCCCGTAAGGTATCTCCAGCCGGAGTATGGCGCCGCGGCCCAAATTCACGTTCAGCGCACGCTCGCCCTGCACAACGATGGCTTCATGTTCCAGAATAATCTGATACCGGCCCGGTTCGACACCGGGCATCGCTACAAGCACGCCCAACTCGTCACTTCCGCCATACATATCAACTGGTGGCTCCCAAGAGAGCACCTGGCTGGAGCGGCCAATCCTGAAAAATTGACTTTGAAGGCGATCAGCCGTCTTGAGCAATTGCACCGCTTCGGACAGCATCCACGCTTTTGGATCATGGCCCGTCATTCTTTTTTTCCTTCATCGCATGTCCGGCTCCAGACTCCACATCAGAGCCTGGACCCCATACAAACCAAGGGTAAATGCGGCGCATCGGAAGGTGCTTGACAATTCGCAATAAGCAGATCGATCAAGCCCGTTACGGAACAGATAGCGCTTGGCGCTGTATATCAGTCAAGTCTGCCGGACCTATTCATCAAGACGCCTGGCATCATCGAAAACCCATCACAGATAGTCTCTCAATTTTCGGAATCCTTCTCCCCGAGCCCAACGCGGAACTTTTCCAGTCTCGCCGCGAAGTCGGCTGCATCACCATACTCAAGAAACTGGGCATAACGTGAATGAGAACCCAGCACCTTGCGTGCATGCTTGACCGGACAAAAATACTCCTCTGTTCGTGCCACGATCTCACCAACATAAGCGATCAGTCCGCTGCCATAGGCGCAGTAGGTGCAATGGAATTTTTCGATGAAATTGAGATATTCGAGCTGTTGCCGGTCAAACACCAGGTAGTCGCCGCGCCGAACCCTGGCAATCCTGTAAATCGGGAAACAGGTAGCCTGATAAAAGCTCACACAAAGATCAAGAAAGGCCAATGGAACAATCATGCTGTAAATAATTGGCCCGGTAATCAGGTTTTGAGGCCGGTTGGTCACCAACCAGTGGAAAAAACCACTCCTCAGCCGCCGATGGCTCTCGAGAATGGACGCTTCAAACTCCACCCGTTTGCCTTTGATCTTGAACAGAACGCTGGCTTCCTGTTGAATCAAGGCCTGGCGTAATTCATCCTCAAGGGCATTCATCCTGGCCATCAGCTGGCGGACATTGTCGTGCATGGTGACTCCTTCGAATGACCCCAGCAACCGCCCACAAAACAGTTTCAGGTGAGCCGCGCTTCCAGGTACTCAACAATATCGTTGAGAGATATCAGTCGAGCATAGTCTGATTCAGGTATGGTGACTGCAAAGCGTTCATGCAGGCT
>JAABRC010000218.1 GCA_011391115.1 Candidatus Egaibacter danicus
CACGGTAGCGGCGTGATGGGTGCCGGGCACCCAGGTGGTGCCTGCAGACAGCGCGGTGGTGCCGCCAACAAATGGCGTGCGCTCCACCACCAGGACGCTTTTGCCTGCCAGTGCGGCAAACAGGGCAGCGGCCAGACCGGCACCACCGGCGCCGATGACGACGATGTCGTAGGCGGAATTTCCAGACGTGGCGTCAGGTAACGTATCCAGGACTTTCATCTCAGGCCTGCAGCAGAAAGTCCACCATCAGGTCACGCACCCTGCCAAACATGTGCGCGCCGGTCATGGTGGCGCAACCTTTGGTGCGCGCCGCGGCAATGAGTGGCGTGATGGCGGGCGCCGTGATGACACAGCCGACGAACATGCTGGCTGCGAGTTGGCTCACATCCAGCGGATAGGGGTCGGCCTCTTTCATGCCCACGGGTGTGGCGTTCAGCACGATGTCAAAGCCTGTGGGGTTGGGGCTGCCGTGTGTCACCAGCGCCTTGTTCAGGCTGGTCAGGCGGTCCACCAGCGTGGTACGGCGTTTCACGTCTTCGTCGTGGATCGCCAGTTGGCTGACGCCAGCCATCACCAGCGCATGGGCAATGGCCGAACCGGCGCCGCCGGCGCCGACCAGCAGGGCCTTTTTGCCTTCGGGCTGGCATCCGTTGTCGCGCATGGCCTGCACGAAGCCCAGGCCGTCAAACATGTCGCCGTGCCACGTGCCGTTGGCATTGCGGCGCATGGTGTTGACGGTGTGCAAAAACCTTGCGCTGTCAGAGGCGGTGGCGCACAGGTCAAAGCAGGCGAACTTGTGGGGCACGGTGACGATGATGCCGTCCACGTTTTTTGCCAGCGACACGCCCGCCAGCCAGGCGGCCAGATCACTTGGCGCCACATGGGCGGGCATGACCATGGCGTTGTGTCCCCGTTCCTGATAAGCCTCGGTGACGCCAGCGGGCGATTTGACCTGGGCGATGGGGTCGCCGACGATGAAGTGAACGCGTGTGGCGCCGTTGAGTGTGTCTTGCATGGTGATGGCGGCTTCGTGAGGTTTTGGCGAAAGTGGAATTGAATTCTACAATAAATGGAACACTATTCTGAAATGGAATATAATTCAGAAAACCGAAGTGCCCACGGAGAAATGGGTGACAGATAGGGACACACCATGAGCGGCGTACTGGATAGAACCTTGGGCATTCTGGAATTGCTGTCCCTGCACGGCGAGGGTGTTGAACTGGCTACGGTTGCAGATCAGTTGAACATGCCGCGCAGTGCCGCGCACCGCCTGCTGACCGATCTGGTGCGCTGTGGCTATGTGCGGCAGGTGCGCGACCATGGCGACTACATGCTGACCACCAAGCTGGTGTCAATGGGGTTGTCGTTCCTGAGCCGAAGCGGCATTGTGGATTTTGCCCAGCCGCTGCTGGACCAATTGGCTGAAGTCTCTGGCGAGCTGGTACGCCTGTCGGTGATTGATGGCAACCGCCTGACCTGGGTTGCACGTGCGCAGGGCGCCCGGCAGGGGCTTCGTTATGACCCGGACATGGGCAGTGATGCGAAGCTGTCGTGCTCGTCGTCCGGTCTGGCGTGGATGTCGTGCCTGACGGATGAAGAAGCGCTGGCGCTGGTTTCGCAGCAGGGCCTGGGGCAATCCAGCGAGTTTGGCCCCAACGCGCCGTCCAGCCTGAAGGCGGTGCTCGACGCCGTGCACGAGGCACGCACGCTGGGTTACAGTCTGACGCTGGAAACTTACACGCCGGGCCTGAACGCCATTGGAGCGCCCGTGCGTCTGAAGGGCCAACCACCCATGGGCATGATCACCATCGCGGGCCCGACAGTGCGATTCACCGAAGAAAAAATGCGGGCGCTGGCGCCCACGCTGCTGGAAGTGGCCGCACAAATGGCCGCTGCCAGCGGGGCTTCTCCGTTCTTTAACCAGCGTCTGCCCAAGGTGGGGCGTCAGGTGTTGGCACAGCCTATTTACGCAGAATGACCGAAGTTGATCGGCCCTGCGAATCTGTCGACCTTCTCGTCATCGGTTCCGGCGCAGGCGGGCTGTCTGCGGCGGTGACGGCAGCGCATCTGGGTCTCAAGGTGCTGGTGGTGGAGAAGGAAGCGCAATACGGCGGCACCACCGCCTGGTCCGGCGGCTGGATGTGGGTGCCACGCAATCCGCTGGCGGTAGCCGCCGGCATAGTGGAAGACATCACCCAACCACTGTCTTACCTGAAGCACGAGCTCGGTGCCCGGTATGACGAGGCGCTTGCGTTGGCCTTTCTGGAGAACGGCCACAGGATGGTCGGGTTCTTCAAGAGACAGACCGCACTGCAATTCATCGATGGCAACGCCATCCCTGACTTTCATGGCCACACGCCGGATGCTTCTGTGGGTGGGCGTTCCATTTGCGCTGCACCGTTTGATGGTCGCCAGCTCGGCGCCAACATCGCGGCCCTGAAGCCCCCATTGCCCGAGGCCACACTGTGGGGCATGGGCATTGCGTCAGGTGCGGAGCTGCGCCATTTCCTGAACGCCATGCGTAAACCCGCGTCGTTCTGGTACGTGACCAAACAGGTGCTGCGCCACTGGCGCGACCTGCTGATTCACCGCCGTGGCATGCGGCTGGTCAACGGCAATGCGCTTGTGGCTGGGCTGGCGGCTTCGGCGTTTGCCAAGGGGATAGAGATTCGCACGAACAGCCCCGCTCGCCGTTTGCTGGTGGAAGAGGGCCGGGTTGTGGGTGCTGTTGTGGGCGGCCCCCATGGCGACATCGAAGTCCGTGCCCGCTGTGGTGTGGTGCTGGCCTGTGGCGGCTTCCCGCATGACCTCGTTCGTAAAAAGGAGTTGTTACCCCATGCGCCCACGGGCCGGGAGCACTGGTCGGCCGCCTCGCGTGGCAATACCGGTGACGGTCTTCGTTTGGGTGAGGCAGTCGGTGGCGTCGTCGCGAAGGATCTGGTGCAGGCCGCCGCACTGGCCCCGGTGTCGCTGGTTCCACGTGCCGACGGATCAATAGCGCATTTCCCGCATTTGATCGAACGTGCCAAGCCGGGGTTGATCGCTGTCACGCGTCACGGGAAACGTTTCACCAACGAAGCCGACTCGTACTACGACTTCATGCGCAGTCTGCTGGCTGCGACGCCCGCCGGGGAGCCGGTTGAAGCCTGGCTGGTGTGCGACCACCGCTTCATTCGCCGGTATGGACTGGGCGCGGTCAAGCCCGCGCCCATGCCCTTGGGCAACCTGCTGGCCAACGGGTATCTGAAGCGGGCCCAGTCCCTTGATGCGCTCGCCCGTGTTTGCGGAATGGATTCGAAAGCTCTGCAGACGACGGTGCTGCGCTACAACCTGCAGGCGCTCAAGGGTGTGGACGATGATTTCGCCAAAGGGGAAACCCCTTACAACCGAGTCCAGGGCGATGCATCTTCCGGTCTGCCCAACCCCTGCATGACGCCGCTTGAACGCGGCCCGTTCTACGCCGTGAAAGTGGTGGCCGGCAGTCTGGGCACGTTTGCGGGCCTGCGCGTCAACGCCCAAGCGCAAGTGCTGGATGTGCAGGGTCAGCCCATTGTGGGCCTGTACGCCGGGGGCAACGACATGGCCAGCATGATGGGGGGTAACTATCCGTCAGGTGGCATCACGCTGGGGCCCGCCATGACCTTCGGGTTTATTGCTGCGCACCATGCAGCGGGTGTTGAGCCACAAAACCATTTTCAAGGCTGATTTCCTCATCAAAAAGGCCTACAGACCTTATGGAATATGCGTGAGCAGCTCTTATTTTTATAGCATTTTACGAAAGACCCTTTGCCATGTACTACGAACTCGCCACCATGACTCTGCCATTCGGCACCGCAGCACAAGCCGCTACCAGCGTGCAGGCTTACAGCACCAGCCCGGATGCAAAAGGCGAACTGCTGGGCTGCTGGTTCACGGATATTGGTCAACTGAACCAGATGATCGTGCTGCGCGGCTTTGCTGACCTGGCCATGTTGCAAACGGAGCGCGAGCGAACACAAAAAAGTGCTGATCCGTTTGGCTGCGGAGCCGTCTTCCAGAGCCTGGAGCAGCACAGCTACCAGGGCTTTGCGTGGATGAAGCCGGTACGGCCTAGTGCCGAGTCCGGCATCACCGGCCCGGTGTATGAAATTCGTACCTACGGCATCAGGACCGGTGGTGTGCAACCCACGATTGATTTGTGGGCGCAGTACGTGCCCCCGCGCGAGAAGTTGTCGCCCTGCGTGATCGCCATGGTGGCGCTGGACGGGCCACTGCGTTTCACCAACATCTGGGCTTATTCCTCACTGGACGCGCGCAACAAAGCG
>JAABRC010000219.1 GCA_011391115.1 Candidatus Egaibacter danicus
CCTTCTTGCCATAGTGGTCCACCATCACCGAATGGTCCACCACCAGGTCCACGGGTACCAGCGGCTCAATGCGCTTGGGATCCTTGCCCAGCTTAACTGCCACACTGCGCATGGCCGCGAGATCAGCCAGTAGCGGAACACCAGTGAAGTCTTGCAGCACCACGCGCGACACCAGGAACGGGATCTCATCGGTGCGCGGTGCGTTGGGCTGCCAGCCAGCCACCTGCGCCACGTGGTCCACGGTAACCTTCTTGCCGTCACAGTTGCGCAGCACGGACTCCAGCACGATGCGCATCGACACCGGCAGACGACTCACGTTGGGGAACTGTTTGGCTAAAGCAGGCAGAGAATGGTACTTGCCCGCCTTGCCTGAGGCAGTTTTGAATGTCTTGAGAGTGGATACAAGGGTGACACCGGGCGCTTCAGGCATGGCAATCTCCAAAAATGCTGTCAACCTCTGCATTCTGGCAGCACACGCCTTCGCCCTGAGGCCGTAGTGGATTTGGGCTGCACCCTGTCTATCCCACAGGGGCGCAGGAGCCGTTGTCAGGCAGCCGGCGTTTCCGGCTTGGGAGTCAATTCGGCCAGTTGCTTGCGCATGCTTTTTTCTTCCAGAAAGCGTGCAGTTGCGTCGCGGGCAACGGCCATGGATCCGAGCATTTTCCCGGAGGCATCTTTCACCATGGCAAAACTCATATCCACGTAGATCTGCTCCCCACTCTTGTGAAGCGACCGCGTGATCATGGATTTTCTGCCAGGTAGCGTGCCGCCACGCACGATCGCTTTGTTGAACCCATCCCAGTGCGCCTTGCGCATGCGCTCGGGGATGATGAGGTCCAGGCTTTGGCCGAGGGCCTCGGTGGCCGGGAAGCCGAATACGGTCTCAGCACCCGGATTCCACTGGCGAATGATGCCTTCCAGGTCGGAAAAGATCAGTGCCTCCGGCATGCATCGCAGGATGTCTGCTGGCAGGTTGTCAGCAGCGGTGTTCTCGGTATTCGACATGAAAGTTCCTCACAGTTGTTTCTCGTATGGCAAACGGTGACTCAGCTGCAGGCGCACCCCGAAGAGGCGCACCCGGACGCAGCCGTCTCCGGCTCGAACTGTGGGAATAATACGTTGTTCTCCAGATGGATGTGATTGATGAGGTCATCGTTCAACTGGGCAATGCCGGCATACAACGCGCGCCAGGTATTGCAGGCACCGGCTGGTGGTGTGGCGTCGTTGGTGACGGCAGCCAGCTTCTCCAGCATGGCGCCATGATCCACGTGCTCGGTCCGCATCATATCGATGGGATGGCCAACGAAGGGGTTGCCGCCAGCCTTGAGCATCGGGAACAGAATGGTCTCTTCCTTTTGCATGTGAGACAGCAGTTCTTCCTGCGCAGTTTCCAGCAAGACAGCCAAGCCCGTGGGTACCTGCGGATTGTCGCGGTGCACGGCCTCGACACGGCGCGCCATGCGAATGAGTTCAGGCAATTGTTCGCGATGAACATCGTGGTATCGACTCAGGATATGGTCGATCAACTCAACAGGCTCCGTGATCCCCGGCAACACTGCAGGCCTCTGCAAGGCTGACAGTTCGCCCAGCACGGCATTCACATCCAGACCCTTGTCACCGGCGGCCTGCTTCAGACTCACTTGCCCACCACAGCAAAAGTCTAGCTTCAAGCGCCTGAAAACGGCAGTCGCACCCGGCAACTGGACGGCAATTTGCCCTATCTGCTGATCGGCGCTGACGGCGTGGTGCCCGGGTTCTGTGGTTTCAAGACGTGCATTCATGGTGGCTTCCTTTAAAGATTCATTTTGAATGAATGTTATTCTATCCAATAAAATTCATTCAAAATGAATCTTCAATTGATCTGCGACAAATTTCATGCACCTGACCCAATGGACCGACTACACGCTGCGCGTACTGATGTATTGCGCTGCCAGCCAGACGCGCGAGCAGCCTGTCACCATCACCGAAATTGCTGACAGCTACGGCATCTCGCGCAGCCATCTGACCAAAGTTGTCCAGGACCTCGCCGCCAAGGGTTTACTGGAAACAACCAGAGGACGCGGCGGCGGCATGCGACTTTCAAAACCTGCGGGTGATATCAACCTGGGTGCCGTGGTGCGGGCAACCGAGACGGACTTCACGATGGTCGAGTGTTTTGACCCCGCGGTGAATCAATGCCGCCTGAGCCTGCACTGCGGCTTGAAGGGCGTACTGTCGCAAGCCATGCAAAGCTATTTCTCGGTGCTCGATGGCGTGACGCTGGCCGACCTGGTAGCCCCCCGGACCGCTACCGCCAGAATGCCGAAGTCACTCCGCTCGGGCCTGGTACCCGGGCTGCCAGCCACGGCACATTGAAACAACAGGGACAGTCACCTATTCCACGCGCGAGATACTGGACGGCTTGAACCCCAGGTCCGCTGCCTTGCCTTTGCGCCCGCGCGCAGCACGTGCGTTGTTGAGGCTGCGGATTTCGAGTGTTTCTTCGCGGGCTTTGCCACCTCGTCCAATGCCTTCAATCCTGACGCTGCGGGTATAGGCGGCAGCGCCAGCCAGCGTGTCTTTGGCTTCGAGATCAATCAGCATCAGGCCGCGACCACCGTTGGCCATCGCTTTCAGCTCACTGATCTCAAACGTGAGGATGCGCCCACCCGTAGACGCGCAGGCCACATGGGTGGCCGGTATCAGAGGCGTGACGACCGGGCCGGTAGCCCCCACCACCACGCCCACGGTCCCTGACACGGGAGACGGACGGCACAGCGTCTCGCCTTCATTGCAGGTTACAAACGTCTTGCCCGCCTTCTGGCGCGAAGTCAGGTTGTCCACGGTGGACAGGAAACCGTAACCGCCCGAGCTGCTGAGCAGCAAGGTGGCACTGGCCGGACCAGCGAAGTAATAGCGAATCTGGGTGCCCGCTTCCAGTTCCAGCAGCGTAGTGATGGGCTGGCCATCCCCCCGTGCACCCGGCAGCAGCGATACCGCCACCGAGTACACACGCCCGTTGTTGCCAAAGGCCAGCAGCGTGTCCACGGTGCGGCATTCAAACGTACCGTACAAGCCGTCACCTGCCTTGAAAGCAAAGCTGCCTGCCTCGTGCCCATGCCCGGTGCGGGCGCGCACCCAGCCTTTTTCACTGACCACGACCGTCACCGGTTCGTCCACCACTTTCACTTCCAGCACAGCCCGTTTCTCGGCCTGGATGAAGGTGCGCCGTGGGTCGGCAAATGTTTTGGCGTCGGCCTCGATCTCCTTGATCATCAGGCGTTTGAGTGCAGCCGGGCTGCCCAGAATCTCTTCCAGCTTTTTCTGCTCATCACGCAGCTCTTTGAGCTCCTGCTCAATCTTGATGGCCTCCAGCCGGGCCAGTTGCCGCAGCCGGATTTCAAGAATGTCCTCCGCCTGCCGGTCACTCAATTTGAAGCGCGCAATCAGCGCTGCCTTGGGTTCATCCGACTGGCGGATGATGGCAATGACTTCATCGATGTTGAGCAGCACAATCTGCCGCCCTTCCAGAATGTGTACGCGGTCCAGCACCTTGTCCAGGCGATGCTGCGAGCGGCGCTGGATGGTGATCTGGCGAAACTCGATCCACTCCACCAGCATCTGACGCAATGATTTTTGCGTGGGCCGTCCGTCCAGCCCCACCATCGTCAGGTTGATGGGCGATGAGGTCTCCAGGCTCGTGTGGGCCAGCAGGGTGGTGATCAGTTCCTGCTGGCTGATGCGGCTGGTCTTGGGCTCAAACAGCAGGCGCACAGCCTCTTCTTTGCCAGACTCGTCACGCACCAGATCCAGCACCGACAGCAAGGTGGCTTTGAGCTGGTTTTGATCCTGCGACAGCGCTTTTTTTCCCGCCTTGACTTTCGGGTTGGTGATCTCTTCGATTTCTTCCAGCACACGCTGGGTGCTGACGCCGGGTGGCAGCTCGGTCACCACCAGCTGCCACTGGCCGCGTGCCAGTTCTTCAATCTTCCAGCGTGCGCGGACCTTCAGTGATCCGCGTCCGGTGCGATAAGCGTCGGCAATGTCGCTGGCAGAGCTGATGATCTGGCCACCGCCGGGATAGTCCGGGCCGGGTACCAGGCCAAACAGCTCATCGTCCGACAGCTTGGGCGTTTTGATCAGCGCCACACAGGCGTCAGCGATTTCGCGCAGGTTGTGGCTGGGTATTTCAGTGGCCAGACCAACCGCAATGCCACTGGCACCATTGAGCAACGCGAATGGCAACCGGGCGGGTAGCTGGCGTGGCTCTTCGGTGGAGCCGTCGTAATTGGGCTGGAAATCAACCGTGCCTTCGTC